>JAZOWO010000028.1:0-14146 GCA_045659265.1 Clostridia bacterium
AATTGGGAAACAACTGCAAATGAAAGCAGAAAATGGGAACCAATAGGGGTAGTGAACGCTAAGAATTTCAAAGGAACATTTGATGGAAAAGGACATACAATAAGAGGAATGTATGTAAATCAAACGGTAAACTTTGGTGGATTTATTGGTAACGGATATTCTGTAAAGAATTTAACGGTAAAGAATAGCTATGTAAAAGCACTTAATTGCGCTTCAGCTATTATAGCGTCAACACGTGCGGTAGGAACGACCCCAGCAGTAATAGAAAATTGCCACAATGTAAATACAACAGCTATAGCAACAGAAACCGAAGCAGCTGGAATAGTATCGCAACTATCTGAAGGAGATACAGTAACAAAATGTAGTAATAGCGGAACAATTAAAGCAACTGGCAACTTTGCAGGAGGAATAGTAGGATTAGCACAAGTAACTACAAAAGTTACATATAATAGTAATTCTGGCAAAATCATAGGCGAAGCACTTGCAACTGGAGGAATAGCAGGCGCTACTAATACTTCTGCCGAGCTAACTAACAATCTTAATAATGGAACTGTAGAAGGAGCTTCAGGTTACGCCGGGGGAATTGTAGGAAATAGTAATGTTACAAATACTATAACAAATAATATCAATCATGGTAATGTAAATTCTGGCAGCGATTTTGTAGGTGGAATTGTAGGTGTAGTTAACGCTACATCTCTAGTATCTAATAATACAAATAGTGGTAATATAAGTACAGAAACACTTTTTGCAGGCGGAATAGTAGGTGGTGCAGCAGATGAAACTACGGTATTAAATAATAAAAATACTGGAAATATAACAACCACTGCAGAATATGCGTCTGGTATTTTAGCTTATGGCATGAAGTCAGTTACAGTAAAAGATAATGTAAATAGCGGTAAGATTTTATCTAATACAAAATTTGCAGGAGGAATTGTAGGACAAATAGATTATAATTCTAACATATTGAACAATGTAAATAATGGAGAAGTTTTAGCTAAAAGCTATTGCTCATCAGGAATTGTAGCTTTTGTTAATAGTGTTGATGGACTTTCTAAAATATCTGGAAATATAAATAATGGTACAGTACAAGGTGAACAAAAATGGGTTGGCGGAATACTAGCAATATGTAACTCTGCTCAAACTAAAATTTCATTAGAAGTTTCGAACAATGTAAACAATGGAACGATAAAGACTGAAAAAGGAGCGTTTAGAGTTGCTGGCATAGTAGCAAATTGTAATGGTACAACAGTTTTATTTAACAATATTAATCGCGGCAATATAGATGGATATGGAAACATGACAGCGGCCGAAGCATATGGAGCGGCTGGAATTGTTGGAACTAAAGGAACGTATGTATATATATATAATTGCTTAAATTCAGGAAGTGTAAAGACTAATAACTTTGCAGGAGGAATTGTTGGGAATATTTATCCTGTAGGCGAAGATGAGAATGAATTGGTTGAATCATATGACGGCGAGTATATAAAGGGCGTATATAATACGGGAGTTATTGAAGCGGTTGATGGATACGCTGGAGGCATATTAGGAGCATATGATGTAAGAAATTCAGAAACATTAGGCTTAACAAAACAAATAACAAATGCATATAACATAGGTGAAGTTAAAGGATTGGATTCAGCAGGTTTAGTTGGTTCTTTGGCAGGTGTTAAGAATAGTATTAACATGGGTGCTGTAACAGGTACAAATAAATATGGAGTTATAGCAAATAAGATAGCAAGTACAGAAATAAGTAATGTATATTATCTATCTGGTGTACAATCAGATGTAGGAACAGCAATGGATAAAGCAAGTATGACAAATTCATTTATGCAAGGTGTTCTTGGAACAGAGTTATTTAATTACTCATCATCAACACCACAACTTTACAAGATTAATGTAGAATATACAAAAGACGGAATAACAAATGTTACAGTAACAAATGAAATATTAAAATAATAACGAAAACAAGAGAAGATATTTATATGTATCTTCTCTTATTTTCTGCATATTTCTTGAAAAATCCACATTAAATATATATAATATACTCGAGATAAAGTATAAAGAAGAGGTTGAAAATGGGATCATATTTAATGCACATAGGAATAACAGAGAAGGTAAGAAGAAAACTGAAATTATCTACAAAATTTATATATGGTAGTATACTTCCAGATTTAGTAAAAATGGAAACAGGAGATAGAGCAGGCACACATTTCTTAAAGACTATAGAAGATAAGGATGGCGTAAAGAGATTGCCTGTAATAGATGATGCAATAGCAATGTTAAGTACAGATATAGACAAAGATGTGCGTCTTGGATATATTGCACATTTAATAGAAGATTTACTTTGGTTTGAAAAGTACATTCCTAGTTTTGCAACTAAATTAGAAGAAGGTAAAAAACAATATTTAGCAGATAATAGTATTCATTCAGCAGAAGAATTTAGTAAAGATATATATGAAGACTATTCTAAGATAAATTCGTATATGGTTAAAAGATGTGAGCTAGATTATGAAAAAATAAAAGAACAACTTAAAGAAATAATGACAGATAAAGAATATGAGTTTTTAGAAAAAAATGATATCATGAGAGACGTTAATGAAATAGATACAACAAAGGTAATTCCAAAAGATAAATTAAATGAATATATTGAAGAAGCAGAAGAAAAAGTAGAGGTAGTAATTAAAGAATTGTTAGGAGAATAATATGGGATTAATTGCAATTTTAGACGATAATACAATTAATAAAATAGCAGCAGGTGAAGTTGTAGATAGACCAGCATCAATAGTAAAAGAGTTAGTAGAAAACTCTATAGATGCAGGTGCTACACATATATCTGTAGAAATAAAAAATGGTGGTATTAGTTATATAAAGATATCAGATAACGGAAAGGGAATAGCAGCAGATGATGTTGAAATTGCCTTTGAACGTCATGCAACAAGTAAGATTAGAAAAGAATCAGATATATTAAAGATAACATCTTTAGGGTTTAGAGGAGAAGCATTAGCATCTGTTGCAAGTATAGCAAAAGTTACTATGGAAACTAAGACCAAAGATGAACATACAGGAACTAGAATTGTAATTGAAGGTGGAAAGACTTTAGAACTAGAAGAAATAGCAGCTAACAAAGGTACAAGCATTACAGTAGAAAATGTATTCTTTAATGTACCTGCAAGATACAAATTCTTAAAGAAAGATTATACAGAGGCTGGATATATAGAAGATGTAATAACTAGAATGGCAATTATACATCCAGAAATATCTTTTAAGTTTGTAAGTAATAACAAGCAAATAATTAATACAACAGGTAGTGGAGATATTAAACTTGCTGTATACAATATATTTGGTAAAGATATAGCAAGTGAGTTAATACCAGTAGAATATGAATATAAATCTATGAAGGTATCAGGAGTAATTGGAACACCTAAAACTTCTAGATCAACAAGACAATACGAATTTACATATATTAATGGAAGATTTGTAAAAGATAAAACATTAATGACAGCTTTAGAAAAAGCATTTGAACAAAATTTAAATATTGGTAAATTCCCGTTTGCAATATTAAATTTAGATTTATCTCCAAGCGAGGTAGATGTAAATGTACATCCAGCTAAATTAGAAGTTAAATTTGAACATGAATCAGATGTTTTTGATACAATTTATCACGGGGTAACTAATGCACTTTTAGATTATCATAAGAGAACAAGTCCGTTTGCTATGGAAATCAAACCAGAAGTTCAAAGCATTCCTAATGTGGATGTAGAAAAAGTTGTTACAAACATCGCAAGCAAATCAGACGAGAGCTTCACAATGCCAGTAATACCAACATATTCTGTAGATACTGTGGATATCAATACAGAAAAAGTACAAGAAACTGTGCCAGTTGTGGAAACAATAGAAACAAAAAGTGAAGAACAAATTCCAACATATACATATACCGAACCAGTCTTAACAAGAGAAGTGGAATATGTGGGTAAAGAGGGAATTTTAGAGATAAAAGATATAGTAGATAGTGTAAACGAAGAAGAAAAGAAAGAGTATGAAACAAAGATAAACTATAAATATGTAGGCGCGCTTTTTGATACATATATTTTAATAGAAATAGAAGAAAAGTTATATATAATAGATCAACACGCTGCACATGAAAGACTATTATACGAACAAATTAAAGAAATGTATTATTCTAAATCTAAAGAAACACAAATGTTGCTTATACCATCTTTAGTAGAATTAAAACATAACGAACAAGAGCTTGTTATGCGTAATAAAGAATTATTTGAAGAAACAGGATTTGAAATAGAAGAGTTCGGAGATAATATGATAAAAATATCTGGTGTACCAAACATTGGATATGATATGGATTATGTCGAACTATTCAAGGACACTTTAGATGAACTTAAAATGGAAACTAAAACAACTAAAGAGGAAAGAGAAGAAAGATTTTTAGCAACAATAGCATGTAAGGCAGCGGTTAAGGGTAATATGAAATTAACAGCTACAGAGCATGTTGCATTAATAGATAAAATGGTTAAATTAGATAGACCATTTACTTGTCCTCATGGTAGACCAACTGCATATGAGATAAGTAAATATGAAATAGAAAGAAGATTTGCAAGGAAATAATAATGAAAAATACAGTAATAGTAATAACAGGACCAACTGCTTCGGGTAAAAGTGGTATTGGTATAGAGCTTGCTAAAAAACTTAATGGAACAGTTATATCTGCAGACTCTATGCAAATATATAAAAAGCTTGATGTAGGAACTGCAAAGGTAACTGAAGCTGAAGCAGATGGTATTAAGCATGAATTAATAGATATTATAGACTATGATAAAAACTTTAGCGTAAGCGATTATAAAGAGCGATGCTATGAAAAGTTAGATGAAATAATAGCTTCTGGTAAAACGCCAATAATAGTTGGTGGTACTGGACTATACATTAATGCTGTAGTAAATAATATGGAGTTTAATAAATTTGATGAAGTCCTAGAAAATGAGGTAAATGTTAAACTAGAAGAATTAACAAGCGGAAAAACTCCAGATGAAATTTATGACATATTATATGGTATGGATAAAGAAGCGGCATTAAAGATAGGTAAAGGAAATGGCAAGAGATTAATTAGAGCGATTAAGTTAAATATGTTAGGAGTAGAAAAAAGTAGCATAGATGAAAAGGGAGACTTATGGCATAAAAATCCTAGCAAATACAATTTTTTAACTGTATTTCTTGATATGCCAAGGCCTTTGTTATATGATAGAATAAATAAAAGAGTAGATATTATGCTTAAAGATGGCATTTTAGAGGAAGTTAAATTGCTTTATCCTTTAAGAGATGAGAAATTAACAGCTGTACAAGCTATAGGATATAAAGAGTTCTTTGGTTTCCTTGATGGTACAAGCTCGTTAGAAGAATGTACAGAAATGCTAAAGCAAAAGTCTAGAAATTATGCTAAGAGACAAATAACATGGTTTAAGAAATTAGAAGATAAATTAATAGTTGATGCTTCTAAATCTAAAGAAGAAATTATTAAGGAGATAATAAGAGAATATAATGAAGAAAGTAAGTAGTATTAAGAGAATAGATGTAAAAGCTAATCCTGCAGGATATATTGCAGGAGGGCTTTTTATCGCTTTAATACTATTTACTTTGTTTTTTTCATTAAAACCTAAAGATGAACGTATGCTTTTAGAAAATGGTACTATAGAAAAGTCGGGACTTTATACAGCATATGTAGTTAAAAATGAAGCTTTGTTAAAAAAAGATGTAACTAAAGTTTTAGTGCCAGTAACGGCCGAAGGTTCTAAAGTTCCAAAAGGTGGAATAGTTGCAACATATAGAGGCGAAGAATATAGCAATTATGAAGAAAAATTAGCTAAAATGGATAAAGAAATTTTAGAATTAATGAAAGACTTACCACCTATATATTCTAGCGAAATAGATGCTATAGATAAAACAATATATTCTTTGTTAAAAGAAAGTATACATGAAACATCATATTCTAAGATGCAAGAATATAAGCAACGTATAAATTCATATATAAATAAAAGAGCGGGGATAATTGGAGAGCTTAGTCCAGATGGAGCTGAAATTAAACAACTTATAGAAGATAGAAACAAATATGAGTCGCAAGCTAAAAAATCAAATGATAATATACTAGCACCAATTACAGGATTAGTATCATATAAAACAGATGGATTAGAAGATAAACTGTCAGCAAAGAATATAGATAGTTTGAGTTATTCGTTAATTAAGAGTTATGTAGATTCTAGCGATTTAGTAAATAATACAGATATAAAAATAGTAAATAATTATGAAGCATACATAGTTACTAAAGTAGGACTAGATAATAAAGAGTATATAAAAAAAGGTTCGTCATACGATATAAGACTTGTTGAATCAAATAATCAAATAATAAGAGCAAGCCTTGATAAAGTGGAAGAGACAGAAGATGGATATGAACTATATTTCAAAGTTACAAATGGAATAGAAAATATAGTGGAACAAAGAAAAATAGAAATTGAAATAGTATGGTGGCAAAAATCTGGACTGGTTGTAATGAATGAACTTCTAAATAAATATGATGGTAAAGATGCAAGTTATATTTATGCAGTTAAGTATTCGGAAATAGTAAAAGTACCTGTTAAAATTGTAAGACAAAACGAAAAATACTCTGTAGTAACAAATTATGATAAAGAGGAACTTGAAGAGTTACAAATAGATACAGATTATAAAATAAAATTACATGATAGAATAATATTAAAAGCAAATAAGAATAAAAAGTAGGAGAATAACATGAGAAAAATGAAAAAAGGTATTACAGTATCTACATTAAGTATAGCTATTGTAATAATGTTAATATTAGTATCAGTTTCTTCAGTGGCTGGTATAAGAGCAATAAAAACAGCTTCGTATGAAGAATTTACAAGTAAAATGTTAAGACTTTCTGATGATGTAAATATATATGTAAAAAAGAATGGAAGATTACCAGTAAAAAATGAAATAGTATCTCAAGCTGGAATGAATACTGTGCTAAAAGAGCTTATTACAAATAACGGAGATGCAAATAATACATTATATGTCTTAGACTTAACTAAACTTACAACAGAAAGTATAAATATGGGTGAAGGTAATACAGAAAATCTAGATGTTTTCTTGGTTGCCGAGAATACAAACAATGTATATTACTTAAAAGGATTCGAATATAAAGGCGTAAGATATTACGGATTTAGTGGTAAGAATATAAACGGAGTTTAACTGCAAAAAATGTAGAATTTTGTAACATTATATAAATATGTAAAACTTTTGAAAAAATAGCATTAAATATATTGCAATTTGAAATTTTATATAGTATTATAACGATATATGATGAGAGGGGTTATATAATGAGCGCAGCAATGATTAATAAATTTATGGGAATGCTAGGTTTAGCAGAACCAATTGATGAAGAAGAATATATGGAAGAAGAAGTAGAAGAAACTGTTGAAGTAAAACAACCGGTTAAAGTTGGTTACTTTGCTAACAGATTTACAAATAGAAATGATGATGAAGAAAAAATATCTAGAAGTGCAAAAGTGCTTCCAATGACAGGGGCAAGTCCGGTCGTTACATCTTCTAAGATGGTTATAACAGAACCACAATGTTTTGATGATGTAAAGGAAATAAGCGAGCATTTAAAAGATAGAAGATCTGTTATAGTAAACCTTGAAACTGTAACTAAAGAAGATCAAAGAAGAATTATAGACTTCTTAAGCGGTGCTACATATGTTATAGATGGAAGTATGCAAAAAATATCATCTTTAATATATTTAATAACTCCAAAGAACGTTGAAATACAAAATGATATAGAAAAAGCACAATATAGAAGCAAACTTTCATTCTCATGGATGAAATAATAGAACAAATGAAGAGTGGTAGGCAAATATGCATACCACACTTTTTATATTAACAGCATAAATGAAGTATAGGGGGAAGTAATAATGTTAACACCAACAGAAATAGATAACAAGACATTCAAAAAAGCAGCAATAGGTGGATATGATGTAAATGATGTTGAAGCATTTTTAGAAAAAGTAATAACAGATTATGAAGCTTTAATAAAAGAAAATAGCGATCTTAAAGACGAAATAGAAAAAGGTAAAGAAAAAATAGCATATTATAAGTCATTAGAAGATGGTATCGAAAAAACACTAGAAAATGCTAGAGAAGAAGCTAAAGCAATGAAATACACTGCAACTTCAGAAATAAGTGCATTAAAGGAAAAGGCAACCTTAGAAGCAACAGAAGTAAAAGCGAAAGCATCAAAAGAAGCATCTGAATTAAAAGCGCAAACAACAGCAGAACTTAAAAAAATAAGAGAAAATACAATAGAAGAAGTAAAAGCATTCAAACAAAAAGAATTAGATGATGCAAGAGCAGTAAAAAATAAAACTTTAGAAGAAGCAAAAGTAGCAAAAGAATTGGCAGAAAAAGAAAAGGCACAAATAGAAGAAGAAGCTAAAGCGTTTAAGGAAAAGACAATAGAAGAACTACGTGCGGCAAAAGTAAATGTAGAAAATGAGGCTAAGGCATTAAAAGAAAAAACTTTAGAGGAAATAAAATTAGCTAAAGAAACTGCTAAAGAAGAAGCTAAAGCATTCAAAGAAAAAACGGTTGAAGAAACTAAAATTGCTAAAGAAAAAGTTGTAAACGAATGGAATGAAATAATAGAAAGAAAAGAAACTGAATGTAAGAATAGAGTTTCAGAATTAAATGAATCGTTAGCAGAAAAAGAAAATGAATTTAAGGAATTTATAGCTGACCTTTCAGAAAAAATGGAAAAGAAAGAAAAAGAATTCGAAGAAACTAAATTATCTATAGAAGAAAAAATAGTAGAATATGAAGCAAAGATAGAAAAGAAAAAAGAAGAGTACAAACAATATAAAGCTAAATTCAAAACATTATTAGAAGGACAAATTAAAGCTTTGGATAAAGAAGAGGATTAATATAAATATAAAAGAGCGGAAAGCAAGTCTTACCGCTCTTCTTTTATGTATATTTCTTGACCTTTTACTTATGCTGTGGTAATATATTATATGTAAATTTGAGGGTAAAAAATGGACATAATAATAGCACTAATTATATTAGTAATTGCAATCATGATAATATTTTTTAAATCAGATATATTAGATAATAACACTAGTTTAACAAAGTTAAGTGGAACTAGTGGTTTTGTCGTCTGCGTCGTCGCTCTAGCAGCGATATATATAATTAGAATGAATAAATAAAAATAAGAAAATATAAATAGTAATTAATAGATAATTAAAGGAGAATATAAAATGAATTTAGAAAGTAGATATAATCCCGAGAATATTGAAGAAAGAATATACAAGAATTGGGAAGAAAAAGGATATTTTAAACCAGTAATAGATAAAACAAAGAAACCATACACAATAGTTATACCACCACCAAACGTTACTGGTAAATTACATATGGGACATGCATTAGATAATACAATACAAGATATATTAATAAGATACAATAGAATGAAAGGTGTACCTACATTATGGGTACCTGGAACAGACCACGCAAGTATAGCTACTGAAGTTAAAGTAGTTGAAAAACTAGCAAAAGAAGGAATCTCTAAGGAACAATTAGGGCGTGAAGGATTCTTAAAAGAAGCTTGGAAATGGAAAGAAGAATACGGCGGAAGTATTACAACTCAACTTAGAAAATTAGGTTGTTCTTGTGATTGGTCTCGTGAGAGATTTACAATGGACGATGGATTAAGTCATGCAGTTGAACACGTATTTGTTAAACTTTATGAAAAAGGTTTAATTTATCAAGGTAAGAGAATAGTTAACTGGTGTACACATTGTAAAACATCAATTTCAGATAACGAAGTTGAATACGAAGCAGATAAATCTAACCTATGGCATATTAGATATAAAGTTGAAGGAACTGACGATCAATATGTAATAGTTGCAACAACAAGACCAGAAACAATGCTTGGAGATACTGCAGTAGCTGTTCATCCAGAAGATGAAAGATATGCTGACATTGTAGGAAAGAATGTTATTCTTCCAATAATAAATAAACCAATACCAGTAGTAGCAGATACTTATGTAGAAAAAGAATTTGGTACAGGTGCAGTTAAGATAACTCCAGCACACGATCCAAACGACTATGAATTAGGTTTAAGACATAATCTAGAAGTTATATCTGTAATTGGAGAAGATGGAATAATCTCTGAAGGATATGGAAGATTTAGCGGTCTTACTCGTGAACAAGCTAGAGTAGAAATAGTTAAAGAATTAGAAGCAATTGGTGCTTTAGTTAAAACAGAACCATACGAACACAATGTTGGTAAATGTTATAGATGTCATACAATAATTGAACCTTATGCATCTAAACAATGGTTTGTTAAAATGAAACCATTAGCAGAACCAGCTATAAAAGCAGTTAAAAATGGAGAAACAAGATTTGTTCCTGAAAGATTTGAAAAGTTATATATGAACTGGATGGAAAACATCAGAGATTGGTGTATATCTAGACAATTATGGTGGGGGCATAGAATTCCAGCATACTACTGCGATAAATGTGGTGAAACAACAGTATCTAGTGAACATCCAACAACATGTAAATGTGGTGGAAACTTAACTCAAGATGAAGACTGCTTAGATACATGGTTTAGCTCAGCATTATGGCCATTTAGTACATTAGGTTGGCCAGAAAAAACAGAAGATTTAGAATATTTCTATCCAACAAATACACTTGTTACAGGATATGATATTATAACATTCTGGGTATCTAAGATGATATTTAGTGCAATTGAACATACAGGAGAAGTACCATTTAAAGATGTATTTATCCATGGACTAGTTAGAGATGCATTAGGTAGAAAAATGTCTAAGAGCTTAGGTAACGGAATAGACCCACTTGAGGTTATGAAAGATTATGGAACAGATGCATTAAGATTCTCATTAATCCAAAACATAGCTCCAGGAAACGATATTCGTTACATACCTGAAAAAGTTGAAGCAGGACGTAACTTTGCAAATAAATTATGGAATGCAAGTAGATTTAGCTTAACATATATCGAAAAGAATAAAGATGTAGAAATAGATGAAGCTACACTTTATCCAGAAGATAAATGGATATTAAGCAAATTATCTAAAACAATAACTGAAGTTAGAAATAACATAGAAAACTACGAAATAGGTGTTGCATTAAACAGCATATATGATTTTGCTTGGTCAGACTTCTGTGACCTTTATATAGAAATGGCAAAATCAAGATTATACAATGAAGGAAGCGAAGGATACTTAGCAGCTGTAGCTACATTAAAATATGTACTTACAGATATTCTTAAATTGTTACATCCATATATGCCATACATAACAGAAGAAATCTACTCAAATCTATTAACAGATAAAGAGGCGCTTATGATTTCAAGTTATGCAGAACCTAAATATAACTTTGAAGATGACGAAAACTTTGAAGAAGAATTAATAGAAGTAATTCGTGAGATAAGAAATATTAGAGCAAATGCAGGTCTTACAAATTCTAAGAAAATAGATATGACTATGTATAGCAAAAAATATACAGCAAACTTAGAAAAATCTATAGAAATGTTAAAGAAACTTGTTTCAGCAGAAAATATTACATTAGCAGAAACAACAGGACTTGAAGGAACAGCAATACATACACATAATATAGATGTTGTATTAGATATGTCTGGAGCTGTAGATAAAGAAGAAGAAAGAGCAAAACTAACTGCAGAACTTAAGAAAGCGGAAGGCGAACTTAAGAGAGCAGAAGGAATGCTATCTAACGAAAAATTCGTATCAAAAGCACCAGCAGCATTAATAGAATCAGAAAAAGAAAAAGTAACAAAATATACAGAGATAATAGCTAAGCTTAAAGCGAGTCTTGGTATGTAATATAAAAACAGCGGAAAAATATTCCGCTGTTTTTATTTTAGCTATTGTAAAAAGAAAAGAAATGTAATAGGATAGATGTATGAATAAAGAAAAGGAGTATAACAAATGAAAAAAGGAATAAGTTTAATAGTACTCGTAATAACAATAATAGTAATGATAATATTAGCAGCAAGTGTAGTAATAACACTAAGTAATACTGGAATAATAAACAAAGCGAGTCAAGCAGTTGATTTGACAAATGAGAAACAAGTAGAACATATAGCTACATTAATATGGGCTGAAGCCTATATGGATGAGTTGAGGGGAGAAGAACTAGCAAGAAAAGTAAAAGAAGAGCTAAATAAACAAAATATAACAGAAAATGATTGGAATATAATAATAAATGATTCGGGAATAACTATTGGAAAGAAGGAAGAATATAATCATAATGCACCTGAGTTGCATCCATCTTCAACCATTCCAGCTGGAGCATTTTATGCCAATTTGGGTACAATGACATTTTATAATGAAATGCCGGACACAGTAAGCGATTATGATTGTTATATATATGGACAATATATCTATGTTTATCAGTCTTCCAATATGGGTTGGAGTGTAGGATTAATAACAAGTAGTACGCAATTCAATGGTACTAAATTTGTAGATATTTTGCCGGATTATTCTGTAACAACTAGGAACTTGTCAACTTATGATCCTATTTTGGAAAGTATAAATGGAGAGCCTATAGTATACATAGATGCTCTATTTAGTGATTGCACATCTCTTGTGAATTCACCAGTACTTCCTGTTAGTGTAACAAGTATGTACGGTGCTTTTAGAAATTGTACATCTCTTACAACTACACCTATATTGCCTAGTAATGTGACTGAAATGGGATACGCTTTCTATGGCTGTACATCACTGACTACAGCAACACCAATACCATATAATGTATATGATATGCAAGGCCTTTTTGAAGGTTGTATTGCTCTTACTGGTACTGTTGAAATTAATGCTGCTGATCCTAGATATTATGGCATGTGCTTTGAAAATACTACAAAGCCAATCTTATTAACTGGAAGCTCACCGCTTCTTGAGTTGATAGCAGATGAATTTGTTAATGTAACAGTAGCTAATTAAAAAATCACAAAAGAAGGGGAAAATATTTAAGCTAAGTTGGCTAAAGTTTATTGTATGGAGTATAACAAATGAAAAAAGGAAATCTTAAAGAGGGTTGGTTAAGTGGAACATAGACATTTAATGATACTTTAACTTTTAATAATATTACAGAATGGCATCCTACTTGGCCTGTTGAATTTACATTTGTTGCTGAATTTAATATTCCTGCGATGCCAGAATACAATTTTGATGGCTATGTAGGAACTCATACATATACGTGTAATGAAATGTATAGTGAAACTCCAGACGATAATGATTTGCAATATATGATGACGTCGGTATATCCAGAATTACCAGCAGACGTGGCTGCACTAATAGGAACACCACCACAAGGTACATATTTTTATCATAGTGATGGTGGCTGGGAAGAATATGTTAGCCTTTGTGGAGAAAGTATAAAAACTATTACATTTACATCAGAACAACAAGTATCTGATGAATTTTACAATTGGTTTATAGCTAATGCTACACAAAAATAATATTACTAGAAACTTTTAAATACAACAAAAAGGCATCCAAGTGGATGCCTTTTTGTTGTTTGTTATACCTGAGGACATTGGGAAATCGGAGGATTGGTAGGATTATTGTAATCCTTAACCTCAACAATAACATGTCCTCCACAGGAAATTACCTGTACCACTTCGTAAGGTCCGTGACACTGAAAGTCTACGAGCTCTCCTACGCGAGGTACAAAATCCGAAGTGTAAGAGAAGACAATTTTTGCAGATTGTTCTTTGTTATCTTCTTTTACACGTTTCATAATTTTGATGTGCATACTATCTCCTTCCTGAAAGTTTTACTTCGACAATAACGTTGTCGTTACCGTTAGCAAGATTGTGTACTACACGCTCTGCAACATAAAGGGGCTGACCTTTAACTTCTACATATTCTCCAGTGCGGGGGTAAGTAAGAGCGTTGTATGTGTAAACATGCTTTGCGGTGCCTTCGGGAAGAGATGCATCATCTCTTGTTACAATGGTTATTACTGCCATATACTTCTCCTTTAAATTTATTCATTGGATTTTGTTTTTAACCGCACATATTATACCATTTTAATTTGTTTATGTCAACTT
>JAZOWO010000029.1:0-9913 GCA_045659265.1 Clostridia bacterium
GATTTCAAGAAAAGTATGATGTAGGTAGAATATGTTGGTAAGAGAAACAGAAAACATTGAAGTATATCTTTATCAAATAGAAATAGAAAACACAAGACATATAACAAATACATATGTATTAAAAGATAAAGCTACAAATAAATTAGCACTTATTGATCCTGCGTTTGATGGAAAGAGAATAAAAGAAACAATAAAAGATTTAGGTGAATTTGAGAGTGTAATAGTAACACACTCTCATGCGGATCATATAGCGGGTTTAGCGGATTTAGTAAATGGTACAAATATAAATGTATATATTCATCCTTTGGATAAAGAGGGACTTTGGAATGCAACATTCAATGAACAACAAGTAGTAGGTACGAATGTAAAGCCGGTAGAAAAAGAAAGAATATGCGTTGTAGAAGATGAAAGTGAAATAAAAGTAGGAAATACATCTCTTTTAACAATGCATACACCTGGTCATACTCAAGGTTCCATGGTGGTATATAACGAAAAAGAAAATGTATTGTTTTCAGGTGATACAATATTTAAGAATACTTATGGCAGAACAGATTTGATTACAAGTAGCCATGAGGATATGGGAAAAAGTTTAGACAAGATATTTGCTAAGTTCAAAAACATATCTGTTTATTCTGGCCATGGCTCAGTGTTTGAATTAGAAGATTCTAAAAGAAGAATAAAAATGTTATATGCAGTTAAAGGATTTTAAGTTGGATATTGAATATATAATAAAGAAAATGAAAAGGTATAAAATAAATAAAAGTAATGAGTTTCTCATTACTTTTATTTTTTATTATTGTAGTTATATTTCTTTATCATCAGATTTTACTTTGACATCAACTTCTACTTCACTTTGAACTGCCATTCCAGAGTCATAGCTTGCAACTTCGTCTAAAGTATTTAAGGCATTTAGCTTATCCATAGTAGCATTTACTCTTGGCCTGAATGGAATTTCTTTTGTTCCAACATGTGGTATTTTATCATCTGTTTCCATTTCTTTAATAGAACCAATAGGATCTTTGTTATCCCAATAATCAGTACCATAATCTTCTTCTAAGAATTCTTTTTTGTATTCAGAAGTATCTACTGCAGGAGTATCTGCTATAGATGGTAATGTTAAACCATATTTAGATAAAACTTGTTCACAATTAACATCTTCAAGATTTAATTCTGCAACTAGTTGTTCAAATGTTTTTTTACCTAATTTCTTTCTCATAGATGTTGCAACTTCTAATGCTGCTAATTTTTCTTGAGCTGGCGCTAGAGCAGGAACATCGTTTAATTGGTCTATTGTATATGGTGTATTAGTGCGTAGACCGTGTTCGTAGTTTGCGGCAAGTCTTTCCATTTCATATCTGCTCTTTTCAGAGAATGTTTTAGGATCAACACCTTTTTGGACTTCTGCAGCCATTCTAGCATCCATTACTGTTAAACATTCGTGATATAACGAAGCAGTTAGGTTTGTTATATTTCTATAATCTGTTTGAGTAAGTTGCCCTTTTCTGTTTGGGTTATATTTAATAGAATGCATAGTATCTGTTATGAATGTAACACGTGCCATAAATGTATCAAAAGCTTTAGGGTCACTAAATTTTTTAGACATAACTTCTCTAAAATGTTCTGGGCCTTTTTCTGCTGCTGAAAGGAATTCTTTTTCAGATACTCCTAAAGCAGTATGAACCATTGTACCAGCAAATATTAAATCGTTATATCCAACGTGTCTCATCATACATTTTGGATCTGAACCAGGTCCCATATCTGCAGATAGACGCATGTTCATAGTAAGTCTAGCAGCTTTCATTTCAGTTAGTATTTCGTTAAAGCTTACGCCTTTTAATCTGCCGTTTTTACCAACTTTAATAAATGAGTTTGGATCTTCAGCAAGTAAATCTTCACCAACATGTCCTAATTCGTGGAACATTGCACATAGGTGAGCTACATAGCTTTCGTTTCTTGCAGACATACCAGCATAGTTTAATGTTATCTTCTTTTCTTCTGGATTGTATGTTGCATTAAGAGAAGAATCTGGACGATCATCTATTTCTATTGTGTCTAAGTTTTGCAACATTGTATCTAATTTAGCACGAACTTCTTTATCATTTAAGCCAAATTCTGCAGCACTTCTAGATAAATATTCATTAAGTAGAGGCCATGAAGATTCTGGATAGCCATGAGCTTCAAAGTCTGCGTTAAAATTATATTTTTTATATTTTCTTCCTGCCATATTAACCTCCTAAACAATATCTAGAGGTTTAGCTTCAAGCATATCTAAAATTGTATTTATTAAACCTTCATCTTTTACTAAAATTAATTTGAAATTTTCTTTATCGTAAAGATAAATATTTTCTTCAATATCTAAATAATATATAGAACCTTCGAATTCTATGGAACCAAGTAATGGAACTCCATTTATTTCATTTTTTTCTGCCATATATATCCCTCCATAATACAAAAATTATATTATATATAAAAAATAATGTCAACAAAGTTTATAAGGGGGATTTATAATTGCATTTTACTAGACAAAATATGTGGTTTTATGGTATAATATTTATGTAGAGGTATGTATAAATGATAACTAGTTTTAGCGAATTATTAGAGAGAGAAAAGGGTAAAGAATATTTTAAGGAATTAACAGAATTTATAGATAATGAATATGCAACAAAAACAATTTTCCCAGCACGAGAAAATGTTATGAATGCAATGAAATATACACCATATAAAAATGTTAAAGTAGTGATAGTTGGACAAGATCCATATCACGGTGAAGGGGAAGCACATGGACTTTCGTTTTCAGTAAATCCTAATATTAAAATACCACCTTCGCTAAAAAATATATATAAAGAATTAAATAGAGATTTAGGATTGTATATCCCAAACAATGGATACTTATTAAAATGGGCGAAAGAAGGAGTGCTATTATTAAACAGCGTTCTAACTGTAGTAAAAGATACTCCTGGTAGTCACAGAAAAAAAGGTTGGGAAATATTTACCGACGAAGTAATTAAAGCAGTTAATGATAAAGAAGAACCAGTAGTATTCCTTTTATGGGGAGCATACGCAAAAGAAAAGAGAGCTTTAATTACAAATCCTAAACATTTAGTTTTAGAATCTTCACATCCAAGTCCATTTTCAGTAAGAAACGGATTTGATGGCTGTGGACATTTTTCTAAAGCAAATGAATTCTTAAAACAAAATGGAAGAGAAGAAATAGATTGGCAAATAGAAAATATATAGTATAAAGGAGAATAAATGAAGACAAGCGATTTTAATTATAATTTACCAGAAGAATTAATAGCACAAGTACCACTTAAAGATAGATCTAGTTCTAGATTACTTGTATTAGATAAACATACTGGTAGTATTGAACATAGAACATTTAAGAATATTATAGAATACCTAAACCCAGGAGATACACTAGTACTTAACAATACAAAAGTAATGCCTGCAAGAATTTATGGAACAAGAGAAGGCTGTACAGGTAAAATAGAAGTATTGTTATTAAAAAACACTGAAGGTGATGTTTGGGAATGTCTAGTTGGTCCAGCAAAAAAAGCAAAAATAGGAACAATTTTAGTGTTTGGGGATAGACTTAAAGGACAAGTTATTGATATAATAGAAGAAGGTATAAGAAAAATAGAGTTTATATACGATGGTATATTTAATGAAATACTTGATGAAATAGGCATTATGCCACTTCCGCCATATATAACAGCGACATTAGAAGATAAAGCAAGATATCAAACGGTGTATGCAAAATATACAGGATCGGCAGCAGCACCTACAGCGGGTCTTCATTTTACAGAAGAATTACTAAACGAAATAAAAAATAAAGGTGTAAATATAGCATATGTTACATTACATGTAGGACTTGGAACATTTAGACCGGTTAAAGTAGATGATGTAGAAACACATGTAATGCATAGCGAATATTATGAAATAGAACAAGAAACTTGTGATATAATAAATAATACTAAAAAGAATGGTAACAAAGTAGTTACGGTTGGTACAACATCATGTAGAGTTTTAGAATCAGCATCAAAGGAAGATGGTACATTAATACCAACACATGATAACACACAAATATTTATATATCCAGGATATAGATTTAAGGTAGTAGATAATTTAATAACAAATTTCCACTTGCCTGAGTCAACATTAATTATGTTAGTATCTGCACTTGCAGGTAAAGAAAATATTATGAATGCATATGAACAAGCAGTAAACGAAAGATATAGATTTTTCAGCTTTGGAGATGCAATGTTTATTAAAGAGTAGTTTTGAGGAGGTAATAAACTATGGCAAAAGAAACTATTGTAGAGGAATCTCAAGATTTCAAAGACGATTTTTTCAAACAATTAAAAAATTCTGTTATACCAACAGAACCAGAAATGGGTGCTGGCAAAACAGATAGATTAGCAGATCTTTTATCAAGAAAGGAACAACTTTCAAGAGCTTTAGATGAAGAAACTGATTCAATAAAGAAAATGACTTTAAGAAATGAGATTGCTGAAGTTGAAGCTGAAATAGGTAAATTAAAAGGAATTGAAGAGCCAGAAGAAAAGGAGACTGCTGAAGAAGATTTAGATGAAGATGCTAAAAAAGCAGACGAAGATAAAGCTAAAGAAGCAGAGGAACAAGAACTAGCGGCAAAAGAGCAAAAAGAAAGAGAAGAAGCAGAGAAAAAACAAAAAGAAGCTAGAAGCTTAGCTTTAAGAGAACAATATCACGAAGCTTTAGTTGCATTATACAATCATAAGGTTGTAAGTGCAGAAGAAGCAAAAGCGGCTCAACTTTCTATGATTCCAAAAGAAGCTTTTGATAGAGAACTTCAATTAGAAGCAGAAATGTATAGACTTAGAGATGAATATTTATCTTTAGGAAATGAAGATCCATATACAGAATTAAGAACAGAATTAATGAAAAAAGAAAGAATGGCTGTAGATCCTATGGAATCTGTAATAAGAAGAGATGCAAAGGAATTTGCAGAACTTCAAAGAAAAGTAACAGACATAGATGCAAGAATTGCAGATATAGATAGACAAATTGCAGATGATCAAATGTCAGAAGGTGTAGCAGAAAAATTAAGACAAGAAAGAACAGAATTAGAAGCTAGAAAAAGCGCAACTGTAAAGAAAGCAACAGTTCTTAAAGAAAGATTAACACCAATAGTTGCAGAAAAAGCAAGACGTTCAGAAGCAAGACTAGAATTAGATGCTAAACTTGTTGAAACTTTTAGCCCTGAAGATGCTAAAAATCATCAATATCAACAAAAACAAGCAAATACAATTACAACAAATACAGAACAAGGTTTAAGACAAGAATATAGACATCTAAATGAAAGAATCGATCGTAGAGAAACACGTATATTAGAACTTAAAGAACAATTATCTAGAACACCAATAGATGACTTCGAAGGAAGATTAAATCTATTAACAGAATTAGATAGAGAAGCTACATTATTAGAAGCAGATAGAGAATCTAGAACAGATTTAAGAAGAAAAGATAAATTAACACCAGAACAAAAAGCTAAAAAAGCAAAAGAACGTGAAGAAGAAATTGAAACAAGAGCTGAAGACTTCTACAAAGGAACAGATGACGCTAGAGATTTAGTTAGAGCTCAAAATAAATTTATTGGACAAGACACAGTTGCAAATCCAGTACAAAATACAATAACAGAAAACACAGATAGAAATATTAAAACTGTAGCTGCAACACATGCTATAATATCAGGTGGACCAAATGACTCTTTAGCTAAAAATTATTTAGAATATCAATCTACAAAACAAATACTTACTACAATGAGAGAAGATGAAGAAGTTGCACCATCTGTAATACCTGGTCTAGAAGATAAGGTTATAGACATTGAAGATGTTGAAGAAGCTCAAAAATACTTAGAACAAAATGATGAATTAGCTAGAGCTAATGAACAATTACTAGAACAACAAAAACAAGTAGAAGAAAGAACAGCAAACATATAATAGAAAGGTAAAAAATGAGCGCAATAAAATACGAATTAATACATAAAGATAAAAAGACTGGGGCAAGGTTAGGAAAAATAACCTTGCCACACGGCACTTTTGAGACACCCGTTTTTATGCCAGTTGGAACACTAGGCACAGTAAAATCTATGACAGTAGAAGAACTTAAGGATATAGTAGAAGCCAATATTATACTTGGTAATACATATCACTTAAATTTAAGACCTGGTATGGAAGTAATAAAAGCAGCAGGTGGTCTGCACAAGTTTATGAATTGGGATAGAAATATCTTAACAGACAGTGGTGGATTCCAAGTATTCAGCCTTCAATCAATAAGAAAAATAACAGAAGAAGGCGTAGAATTTAGATCACACTTAAATGGTGAAAAGCTATTTATGAGTCCGGAAAGTTCAATAGATATACAACAAACTTTAGGTTCAGATATTATGATGTGCTTTGATGAATGCGCACCATATCCTGCAGAAAGAAAGTATGTAGAAAAATCTATGGAGATGACTACAAGATGGGCAAAAAGATGCAGAGACGCACATACAAATAGAGATACACAAGCATTGTTTGGAATAGTACAAGGTGGTATGTATCCGGATTTAAGAAAGAAAAGTGCAGAAGATTTAATTAAAATAGGATTTGATGGGTATGCAGTTGGTGGACTAAGTGTTGGTGAACCAAAAGATATAATGCTTGAAGTCCTAGAACAAACAACACCACACTTACCAGAAGATAAAGCAAGATACTTAATGGGTGTAGGAAGTCCAGACTATTTAATAGAAGCGGTTTTACGTGGAATAGATATGTGTGACTGTGTTCTTCCAACAAGAATGGCAAGAAACGGTACTGCCATGACAAGTAAAGGTAAAGTTGTTATTAAAAACAAACAATATGAATTAGACTTTAGACCGTTAGATGAAAAGTGTGAATGTTATGCATGTAAGAACTATACTAGAGCATATATAAGACACTTGATGAAATCTGGAGAAATCTTAGGCGCAAGACTTATGACAATACACAACTTAAGATTCTTAACTAAACTTATGGAAGAGGTAAGAGAAGCAATTAAGGAAGACAGATTATTAGAATTTAGAGAAGAATTCTATAAAGACTATGGATACAAAGTAATAGATAGTGATTTCTTTAAACAACAAATAGAAGCAAATAGTAAAGAAGATTAAAATAATAAATAAACAAAATAACTTAATCATATAATCTACAGAGGTGGATTTATGGTTAAGTTATATTTTTTAGGTCTAGATAAAAGAAGTGTGTACCTTAAAGAATTGTATGAAAAGGAAATAGAAGATAAGAAGGAAAAAGCTGAATATGAAATAACAGATGTGTTAGAAGAAGCTGATGTAGTCATTTTACCAATACCATTTACTAGAGATAGAGTATATATTCTAGGTGAAGGAATAGAAATAATACCATTTATTAAAAAGTGTACAGGTAAGTTAGTAATAGGTGGTGTTTTAGACGCGTTTGTAGACGAATTTAAGGCTTCAAATGTAGAGCACATAGATTTAATGGAAGAAGATAGCTTAGCTCTTCTAAATGCTATTCCTACAGCAGAAGGGGCTATTGCAAAAGCAATGGAATATACGGATATTGTACTTCATAAAAGTAATGTTTTAGTATTAGGATTTGGTAGAGTTGGTAAAATTCTTGCACATAAATTAAAAGGCTTAGATGCAAATGTCTTTTGTGAAGCTAGAAGCAAAAAAGACCTTGCACATATTAGCGCTTTAGGGTATAATGTAGTTAAATTGGAAGATTTGGAGAATGTACTAGGTAGTATGGAGATAATATTTAGTACAATACCAAAAGAAATATTAAACGAAGACTATCTAAAACTGCTAAAGCAAGATGTGGTAATAATAGACCTTGCATCTACTCCTGGTAGTGTAGATTATATGGCAGCAAGAAAATACAATATAGATGCGCATTTAGAATTAGGGTTACCATCTAAAGTTGCACCAAAGTCTGCAGCTATATACTTAAAAGAAGAAATAGATAGTGTTCTAGATGATAGATTTAACAGTACAAATAGTGAATTAGGGGGATAACATGACAATTATACAAGCGATAATACTTGGTATTGTGCAAGGAATTACAGAATTCTTTCCAATATCTAGCTCAGCACATTTAATAGCATACAGATTTTTTATGAATATAGAGTGGGAGGAAGCAACTGAAATAGTAATAGACACTGCATTGCACTTTGGGACACTTCTTGCAATAGGAATATATTTCTTTATGGATTTCATAAGAATGTTTATGGAATGTTATAAATTTAAAGGAAAAGATGGAAAGTATTCATTTAATAATCTTAAACAAGAAGGTAAAATATTCTGGTTTATTGTAATAGGGTCAATACCAGCAGCGGTAATAGGACTATTGTTAAAAAAATTAACAGAACCAATAAGAGAAAACGTAATAGTAATTGGTATAGCACTTGCATTTATGGGTATTTTGTTATACATTGTAGACAAGAAATGTAAGAAAGAAGTTAACATGGAAAATTTAACGTTA
Organism: Clostridia bacterium; assembly: GCA_045659265.1. Classification (GTDB taxonomy): domain Bacteria; phylum Bacillota; class Clostridia; order TANB77; family CAG-465; genus UMGS1649. Next base: position 8,526 of record JAZOWO010000029.1, read on the forward strand.
AAACAAGCTGTGCTAATAGGAGCGAGTCAAGTACTAGCAGCATTAATACCTGGGTTTTCTAGAAGCGGAACAACAATGACAGTTGCAAGAGCTACGAAGATGGATAGAGAATCTGCGGCTAAGTTTTCATTCCTTTTAGGTGCGCCAGCAATAGCAGGAGCTGCCCTTTTAGCATTTGTTCAAGACTTTAGTTTAGCAATGTTAAACTTCCCATTCGTGCTTGCGGTTTTAGTATCTTTTGTTGTTGGTATGATAGCAATAAAGACATTAATGGAAGTAGTTAAGAAAATTGGTTATGAAATATTTGCAATATATAGAGTACTACTTGGAGCGGCGTTAATAATTGTATATTTAGTAAGACTTTAATTAGGAGGTAACTAAGGATGAGTATAGTTGATGTAAAACAAATAGTAGAAAACAAAAAGGTAAAATTAAAAAGAGAAATATTAGATTTAAGAGATAAGGGAATTATTCCAAAGCTTGCAGTAATACTTGCGAATGATTCGGATGCATCTAGAGTTTATGTTGGAAGAAAAAGAAAACTTTGTCATGAACTTGGAATAGAAGAAACAGAATATATCTTCGATGAAAAGGTAACAACAGAGAATATATTAAAGGTAATAACTAAATTAAACAATGATCCTGATGTAGATGGCATACTTGTTCAATTACCACTTTTCAAACACTTAGATGAATCTAGAATAATAGATAGCATAATCCCTGAAAAAGATGTAGATGGATTCTCCGCTATAAATGTTGGTAGATTATATCAAGGAAAAGATGAGATAGTTCCATGTACACCAAAAGGTGTTCTAACAATATTAAAAGAATTAGAACCAGAACTTAAAGGAAAGAATGCAGTAGTTGTTGGACGTTCGCAAATAGTTGGTAAGCCGATGGCAGCGCTGCTATTAAACGAGAATATGACAGTTACAATATGTCACTCTGCTACAACTAATCTACCAGAACACACAAGAATGGCAGATGTACTTGTAGTAGCAACAGGAATACCTCATTTAATAAAAGATAATATGGTTAAAGAGGGTGCTATAGTAATAGACGTTGGAATGACTAGGGTAAAAGATAAACTAGTTGGAGACGTAGACACAGAAAATGTAGATAAGGTTGCGAAATTCGTTACACCAGTTCCTGGTGGAGTAGGACTTACTACAGTATATAGCTTAGCAGAAAATGTAGTAGAAATAGCGAAAAAAAGAAAATAATATGAGCAAATAAAAAATAACAAAGAGTAAAGTATTGTAATGCTTTACTCTTTGTTATATTATAAAAGCATAATAAAAGGAGAAAAACAAATGAGAATGAAAAAAGGTATATCTTTAATAGTGTTAGTAATAACAATAATAGTTATGATAATATTAGCAGCTAGT
>JAZOWO010000030.1:0-7868 GCA_045659265.1 Clostridia bacterium
AAAAACCATTCTGTATAAGATATGAAAGAGGAAATCTTGCGTATGAAAAAACAGAGTTTAAGGAAATTAAAGTAGGTACTTGGGAGTACATAAGAAAAATAGATGGCTGTACTAATACGGTAATTAGCTATGGTACAGATGTAGCTAAGTTAAGTGAAATGTTAAAGAATGAAAATATAAACATAGTTAATGCAAGATATATTAAGCCAATAGATAAAGTGGTACTTAAAGAACTTGCAAAAGAAAATCACAAGATATATGTTTACGAATCTAACATTAAAACAAATAGCTTAGGAACAAATATACTAGAATACTTTAATCATCTTGAGGCTACAAATAAAGTTAGAATTACTGGAATAGATAACGCGTTTGTAGAACACGGAAAGATTAATGAATTAAAGAAGATAGTAAATCTAGATTTAGAAACAGTAGTAGAAGAAATTAAAGAATTCTTTAAAGATTAAATAATATATGGAGGTGTATTATGAAAAATAGAGAATATATAGAATATACATATAAACATAGAAAAGTAGTAACTTTCCTTGCAGAGAAATATTTTAAGAATAATACAGAGTTATTGGAACAATTAAAAGCACATGATATGGACAAGTTGTTTACTTATCTATTCTATGCTAAAAAAGATGTACATAGTGTACATAGATCATTAATGCCACATCACGAAAATGAATTAGATAAAACATATTTAGATTATGTAGAAATGGTTTTAGACTGGGAAAGTGCAAGATACACTAAACCAGATAAACCACTTAATGCTTATGACACGTTATATAAATATTATCCAGAAATGGAACAACATATTCTACCAATACTTAAAGAAATGGGAATAGATAAACCATCACTTCCAGATGAAGCAGATGTAAAAGAATATGCTTTAAGTTTAAGTAATGTAGATATTGATACTATCAAATCTGAAATGAAAGATTACATAGATTTAATGTTTAATTAGAGGTAGAATATGTATAAGAAATTAGTAAGAGATAAAATACCTGAAATAATTAAAGCTAATGGTGAAACTCCAATTACTAGAATACTAGATGATAAGGAATACAAACAAGAATTAGAAAAGAAATTAAAAGAAGAATACACAGAAGTATTAGAAGCAAGTGGTGAATCTAGAATAGAAGAACTTGCAGATATGTTAGAAGTAATGGAAGCATTGGCGAGTGTAGAGAATAAAACACTTGAGGATGTATTAAGTGTTAAAGCTAAAAAGCAAGAAAAAAGAGGTGCTTTCAAAGATAAGATATATTTAGAAGGTGTAGAATAAGAGGTGTTGTATATGAAATTTACAGAATTAAAATGTGTAAGTGAAAATGTAAATTTAGATGAATATCTATGGCTATATTCTTATGTTAGAGATAACATGGAACATAAAGAATGGCTTGGAATATTTACAAGAGAAGAAATAGAAGATGTACTAAGTGCAGGTGGAAAAATATTTATGTACTACGATGGTACTACACCAGTATGCTCAATGTTTTATATGCCCGTAAAGAATAAAACACTTACAAAGCACAACGTAGAACACGATGAAAGCATAGTTGGTTCTTTAGGACCAATAATGGTAAGTAAAGATTATGTTGGTAATGGATTCCAAAGAGAAATGATGAAAGTGCTAGATGAGTATGCTAAAAGCATAGGTAAACAGTACATATATACAAAAGCACAAAGTGAAAATGTATACTCAATAAACAATATGTTAAAGAACGGATATACAGTAGTACACGAGTATGAAAGCGAAAGAGGAATGGCAACAGCTTTAATAAAGAAAATATAGCATAGAAAATGTATATTTAAGAGGTGAAAAAATATGAAGAAGTTTGGATTGTTAATAATATCAACAATAATATTAATATTGTCATTTATAACAAAGTGGTATTCGGATAGTTTGTTTGGTATTTATGGCCTAGTATGGTTACTTGCGTATCCATTATTAGCAGTTATACTCTTTATAATATATATAATTCTAATTATAAAGCTAATTCGTAAGATGAAAGAAAAAGTAAATATAACTAATATTATTACTGCTATGCTTTTAATAATTATACCAACATTAGTTTGCATTTTTCCGTTTAGAGAATTAAAAGTAAAGTCGGATTTTAATAAATATGAAAGAGCAAGATTAGAAGTAATTCAAATGGTAAAAGAGAATAGGCTAGTTCCAGACGAATTCGGAAATGTATCTATACCTGAAAAGTATAAAATGCTTACGAATGATACAGAAAGAGAAATATATGTATTCCAAAATGATGAAAATGGACAAGTAATTGGATTTTGGATTGCAAGAGGAATGATGTCGCCATCATTTATATTAATATATTCTTCAGGTAATGAAGAATTAATAAAAGAAAATAATATTGATATACTAAGTATAGAAAAGCTTAACGACAATTGGTATTATATAGTTACAGAATAGTAAAATAAAGAGGTATATAAATGTTGATATTAGATTTAAAAGATAAGCAAGAGTATCTAGAAGAAGTTATGACTTTAGAATATGATGAATGGGCAGATAATAAAGAACAAGATAGAGATTTAAGAATTAAGAATAAGATTAATAAATATTTTGAAAGAATAGAAGATAAATATTTTGTTAAGCTAATTCTTTTAAATGAGGACAAGTTAATAGGGTTTATATCTATATTCCCTATAGATTCTGAAGAAGAAACAGAGTTAACACCTTGGTATGCGACTATGTATGTTAAAGAGGAGTTTAGAGGTAAGGGCTATTCTAAATTGTTAAACGATGCAATTCTTAAAGAAGCAAAAAGAAGAGAAATTAGTACAATATATCTAAAAACAACATTAGAAAACTACTATGAAAAGTTTGGTGCAAAATACATTAAAGATTTGGCGAGTGGAGAAAAACTTTTGAAGTTTGATATAATTTAAAGGAAGTGAAACAAATGAATGAAGAAAATAAACAAATAGTAAATATTAACTGGTATCCAGGACATATGGCTAAAACTTTAAGAGAAATGAAAGAAGATTTAAAGTTAATAGATATTGCAGCTGTAATTTTGGATGCTAGAACTCCATATGCATCATTAAACCAAGATGTTTATGAAATAATTAAAGCTAAAACAGTTCTTATGGTATTTAATAAATCAGATTTAGCTGACCCTATTAAACTTAAAGAAGCTGAAGCAAGATATCAGAAGAATGGTTGCTATACAGTAAGAACTAATTCTTTAAATGGAGAAGGAATAGATACTCTTACTAAAAGAATAAGAGAAATAGGTGAAAAGGTTAAGTATGGAAATAAAACAAGTGCATCATACAAAATGTTAAAGAAAGTATATCGTGTACTTGTAGTTGGAATACCTAACGTTGGAAAGTCTTCTTTAATTAATAGAGTGTCTGGTAAGAAATCTGCAGAAGTTGGAAATAAACCAGGTGTAACTAAACAAAAACAATGGATTAGAGTAGGTAAGGATATTGAACTTATGGATACACCAGGATTACTTGCTAAATCTATTGCCCAAGATGGTAAAGCATATAGATTAGCTATTGCTGGAACAATAAAAGACGATATCTTAGATATGGAAGTTTTAGCGGTAGAATTAATAGATATACTTATGGCAAACAAGCTATATACTGCTATGCTTAAAGATAGATATGGTTTAGGAGAAGAAATAGAGTCTCTAAGATCATTTGAAATACTAGAATTAATTGGAAGAAAAAGAGGTGCTCTTCTTAAAGGAGATGCAGTCGATCTATTAAAGGCAGCAAGAATAGTAATAGAAGATTATAGAAACGGAAAACTTGGCAAGATAAGCCTTGAGTAATAAGGGAGATATATGGAACTAACAAATTCGCAAAAATTAATAATTACTACTAAAAATAAAAGTCTACTAGTTTCAGCTTCGGCTGGAAGTGGTAAGACTTTTGTTGTCGTAGAAAGAATAGTAGATAGTATTAAAGCGGGAAAAGACATTTCTAAAATGTTAATATTAACATTTACAAATGCAGCTGCATCAGAACTTAAAGAACGTATTGTTAAAAAGCTTTACGATATAAAAGAAGAATATTTGAAAGCTGGAGACAAAGAGAATGCTAAAAGAATAGCAAAACAAATATCTGCAGTTCCAGCGTCAGATGTGTCAACAATACACTCTTTCTGCTTAAGTACTATTCGTAATAATTTCTATAGTTTAGGTATAGATCCAAATGTACAAACTGTAGAAGAAACAAAAGCAACATTAATGCTTTACGAAGCAATAGAAGAAGTATTAGAGGAAGAATATACTTCCGCATCAGATACATTTACAGACATATTAGATATGTTAGGAAATGAAGAAATGCTAGTGGAGATGTTGTTTAAACTTCACAAGGCTATGTGCAATGCAACAAATAAAGAGGAATGGTTAAATAATATAACTAAGACATATTCCGTATCTAGTGAAACTGTTAAAGATTTAACAGAAATAGACTTTGGACATGAGGTTGTTAAAAGTATTAAAAACACATTAGAAATAGAGATTATGAATCTTGAAAGAGTAATAGATAAATTAGATTCTGTTTCAGACTTTGAGACTAGAAAAGAAGCATTGGAAAATATTCTTGCAATAGTTAAAAGAGGATATATGAAAGAGACTTTTGATGAAATATATGCTATGCGAGATGAGTTAACAAGCTTACCACAACTGCCAAGAAAGTCTGTGCCAGATGAAGAACTTAAAAAAGAAGTTTCTGCTGTTAGAAATAGCTGCGCAAAGAAACTTAAAAATATAGTTACTAAGTTAATATATAAAGATTCAAAAGGAATATTAGATGAACTAAATTCGAGTCTTGTTTATGCTAATTGGTATAAAGACATAATTAAAAGAGTAGACGAAAAATATTCTTTAGCAAAAAAAGAAAAAGCGTTAATAGACTTCTCAGATTACGAGCATCTAACACTGGAAGCTTTAGAAGATGAAGAAACTAGAAAGAAATATATAGAAAAATTTGATGAAATATATATAGATGAATACCAAGACACATCAGATATACAAGAAACAATACTAATGAGTATTGCTAAAGAGAACAATGTAATAATGGTTGGAGATGTTAAGCAAAGTATATATGGTTTTAGAAATGCTGCTCCAGAATTATTTAGTGCAAAATATGCAAGGTTAGAAGAAATAGAACATGAAGGGGATAAAGAAGAATTAAAAGAAGCCAAAATTCTTCTTGCTCAAAACTTCAGAAGTAGAAAAGAAGTAATAGATAGCACAAACGAAGTATTTGGAAAACTTATGTCTGAAACTTTTGGTGGTGCAAGCTATGGTAAAAAAGAAGAATTAGTACTAGGAGCTGCATATCCATTAGATGAAGGATATAAAGCAGAACTACATATAGTAGAGAAAGATACGGATGAAGAAGTCTATGAAAGCGAAGATGAAGATAATGAACAAGCAGAAGATGTAGTAACAGACTTATCTTCTCTAGAATTAGAAGCAGGTGCTATAGTAAATAGAATAAGAGAGCTAATGGCTGGAGACTTCAAAGTATATGACCTAAAGAAAGAAGAGTACAGAAAATGTGAGTATAAAGATATAGTTATACTTATGAGTAAGGTGGAAAAAACAGCAAGCATAGTACAAAATGTATTATCTAAAGCTGGAATTCCAACATATACAGATGCTAAAACCGGCTTCTATAAATCTGATGAAATATCTTTAATAATATCTTTCTTAAAAATATTAAATAACATAGAAGATGATATATCTTTAGCAAGTGTACTTTATAGTATAATAGGTAAATTTAATCTAGATGAACTTGTTAAAATAAGAAAAGGAAATACTAAATATTCTCTTTATGGTTCGCTTAATCAATATCTAGAACAAGATAAAAAAGAACAAGATATTGTAGATAAAATAACTAACTTTTTAGAATTAATAGATAGATTTAGAAGATATGTAAAAACATATCCTTTAGCAACCGTATTATTAAAGCTATATGATGAAACTGGTATATATGAAGCGATGCGTTTTGAAAAAGCAGGAGCAATGAAATGTGCAAATCTAGATGCGTTTGTAAATATAATTGCAGATTATGAAAAAACAGAAAATGTAACAAGTCTTTACTTAGTAATTAAATATTTAGATACATTAAAGAAAAAAGAATCTGCAGGAGATAGTCCAAAGATGCTTGGTGAAAATGAAAATGTTGTAAGGATTATGACTATGCATAAGAGTAAAGGACTAGAATTCCCAGTAGTATTTATAGCTAATACAACAAGCAAATATAACGAACTGGATTTAGGAGATAAGATATTAACAAGTAATACTTTAGGTATAGGACTAGATATTTTAGATAAATCTACAGGCGTTATGTATCCATCAATAATTAAACAAGTAATAAAACAAAATACAAGAAATAGACTTCGCTCAGAAGCATTAAGACTTCTTTATGTTGCATTTACTCGTGCTAAAGAGAAATTAATAATCACAGGTATAGTAAATAAAACATTAGACCATTATTGTGAGAAGATGTTATTCGTAGATGGCAAAGTTCCAGATTCAGTAGCTTTCGAACATAACTGTCATCTAAAGTGTATTCTTCAAGCGGTATATGAAAAAGCAAAACATATAGATATAAAAAGATATAATGTTAAAATGGTTATGCCTAAAGATGAAGATGAAAAAATAGATAGAAAATTTAGCAAACTAGATGAGTTTAAGGCAAAAATAGAAGAATTAGGTATAACAGAAAACAAAGAAGAAAAAGAAAGACTAAAAGAAAAATTAGTATATGTTTATCCACACGAAATAGATGTAGAACAAAAATATACAGCAACTAAATTAAGTCATAAAGAAAATAGTGTATATATGCTTTCAGAATTAAAACCATTAGTATTAGAAACAGAAGTTACAGGTGCAAGCTATGGTACATTTATGCACTCAGTAATAGAACATCTAGATTATACTAATGTAACCAAAGACAGTATTAAAGAATTGATGAATGTACTTGTAAAAGAAATGGGTATAGAAGGAAGAATAAATATACCAAGGGCAATAGAACAAATACACAAGCTATATACAACTTTCTTAAAAGACCTTATTACTGGTGCTAAAAGAGTAGAACACGAATTAGAATTTGTTTTTGAAAATGATCTTAAAGATATAGATGGATTAGAACCACTTAAAGCTCCATCATTAATTCAAGGTGTTATAGATATGTATATAGAAACAAAGGATAACAGATGCGTTATAATAGATTTTAAGACGGATTCCGTAAAAGAGGATAAAGAACTCATAGATAGATATAAAATCCAATTAGAAGTGTATAGACGCGCAATAAATGTATGCTATAACAAAGAGGTGGATGAAGTATATATTTATTCATTTGCTTTAAACAAAATGGTAAAGGTGAAATAGATGCAAGAGGATATATTAAAAAAATGTACAATGTGTCCACATAAGTGTGGGGTAAATAGACTAGATGGAAAAATAGGTGTGTGCAAAGCTGCAGATAAAATAAAAGTAGCTTTGGTAAGCACACATAATTATGAAGAACCATGTATAAGTGGAGACAAAGGTTCAGGTACAATATTTTTTACAGGTTGTAATCTTAAATGTGTATATTGCCAAAACTATGAAATAAGTAGTGGGATGTTTGGTAAAGAAATAACAGTAGAAAGACTTGCAGAAATAATGTTAGAACAACAAGAAAGAGGAGTGCTTAACATTAATCTTGTAACTCCAACAATGTATGCATTAAAAATTAAAGAGGCAATAATCCTTGCAAAAGAAAAAGGATTAAACATACCAATAGTGTATAACTCAGGTGGATATGAAAATGTAGAAACACTAAAAGAACTAGAAGGCTACATAGACATATATTTACCAGATCTTAAATAT
>JAZOWO010000031.1:0-3953 GCA_045659265.1 Clostridia bacterium
TAATAGCTCTAACATTATCTTCTGTGCTTTCGCCATTTGCTACGGTAATAGCTAAAAGTACGCAAGATAAGATAGACGAACTTGATGGTCAAGTGTCTGAAGCGGCTAAAGAATATAGCCAAATAACTAAAGATATAAGCATATATGAAGGTCAAATAGCAGATTTAGATAAAGAAATGGTAAAGTATGAGGATGAAATTGTTACTCTTACAGAACAAGCAAATATAGCTAGAGCAGAGTATCAAGAAATAGATGCAGAACTACAATTAGTATCTAAAACATATGCTGAGGCTGAAGATAGATTAAATGCAAGACTTAGAAGTCTTTACGAAAACGGTTTTGTGAACATGTGGGAAGTTCTTCTATCTGCAGAAAATTTAACAGATTTTGTTGCAAAATATAACGCAATAATAGTTTTAATTAGAAACGATCAACAAGAACTTGAAGAAATGAATGATCAAAAGCAAGTGATTCAAGGGCTAAGAGATGGAGCTGAACTTAGAAAATTACAAATTGAACAAGTAGAATATGATGTTACAAAATCTAAGGAAGCATTAGAAATGGCTAAGGCTAATAAAAAAGCTAAATTAAATGAATTAGAAGCTTCTAAAACAAGACTAAATAAATTATTAAAAGAATTAAAGGCAGAGAAAGCAAGACAAGAAGAAATATTAAGAAAAGAAATTGAAGCAAGTCAAAATTCTGGATTAATATTAAAAGGGGACTTTACATGGCCAGCTAAAGGAGCTTATTATGTGTCTGCTATATTTAAGGATAAAGAGTATTACAAAGAATTTGGAATAATGCATTATGGTACAGATATAGCAAAAAGTGGTGGATGTGATATACTTGCTGCAGCTGCAGGAAAGGTAATAAAAACTGTTAAGTCTAATTCTGGCTATGGAAACTATATACTAATAGATCATGGTAAGAAAAATGGCAAGAGCTATGTAACATTATATGCCCATCTTAAGACTATAAGTGTTAGCAAGGGTGAGACTGTTGTTAAAGGACAAAAAATAGGTTATATGGGCTCTACAGGTTTCTCAACAGGCACACATTTGCATTTTGAAATAAGAGAAAACGGAAATCAAATTAATGCTATGAAATATTATAGTGAACTTGGTACAAAAGTAAAATACTTATCATATGGAAAATGGATTACATTCCCATTCAATAACATGTCAAAATACCAAGTGTAATAAAAATCAAAAAAGTTTTTATAAAAATAATGTAAACTTAAAATGACATACAGCGTGAAAACGCGGTATGTCATTTTTAATAAGTGCCCAAATCACGCTTTTTTGTCGAATATTGCGACCGATTTTTCTTGACACCGATGTAACCGCGTGTTAAATTCTTTGCAGGAGGTGACAGACATTTATGGCGTGATATACATGCTCCTTTTAATAATAATTTTTAATCTAATTACAATATTAACAGTTCATATTAGAGGAAAACAAATTTTATCTAATAAAAAAATTAATATTCATAAAACACCAAGATGTATAAGAGAATATTTATCTAAAGTTGAATCTAAATTATCTAATCTAAATTATCCATACAAATTAACAAAGAAAAAATATTTAATCATAAAATATTTGTGTTCAACAATTATCTTTTTAATTTCGTTTATAAACTACAAAACAATAAAAGTACCACTAATACTTTTGATAGTTGTATTTTTAATTCCAGATTATTTAATCTATTCATATACCAAAAAAGAAAAACAAATTTTAATAGGAGAATTAAACGGTATAGTTTCTTCGTTAATTCTTTCTCTCACAGCATTTTCAACATTTAGCAAATCGTTAGAATTAGCCGGTAAAAATATTAAGCATAAAAGGTTTAAGGAAACGTATGTTACTTTTACCAAAACGTATGTGATGAATGGATACAATCTTAAAGAAGCATCTAGAATTCTTAAGAATAAGTTTAATAGTTATGAACTTACGCTTTTTTTAACAACATTAATGCAAGGTGAAAACGAAGGGGAAATTATAGAAAGTTTAGAAAGATATAAAGAAGTGTTAGAAATAAATTATTTTAAATACTTAAAACGAAAAGGAGCAACAAAAACATTGTACGTTACATTGGGAACGGTAGTATCATTAATTAACTTAGTTCTTGTTGTAATGTACCCAATAATTATGCAAGTGTTTAATAACTTGCAATTAATATTTGCTTAATATAGGAGGAAAAAGAAATGAAAAAATTAGCATATATAAAATCAATAATAAAATCAAAAAACAAAATAAACAATAAGAGGGGCTCTGAACTTGCAGAGACAGTATTAATAACATCTATTATGATGGTTCTTGTGGTAACTATTTTCTATCCACAAATGCAAACAATATTTACTAATGCTATGACAAAGCTAGGAACATGGTTAAGTGAGACGTTGGCGCTAATATAGTATGTCGAAAGTAAGAAAAATATTAATATCTGCTGGAATTTCACTTGGGATTTTGTTAATAGCAATATATGTAGTAAACCTTGGTCGAAATAAAAACATGGTAGAGATACCAATTGCTTTAACAAGTATTAAAGAGGGAACGATTTTAGAAAAGGTAAAATTTTTACAAATAAATATTAATGGTATAGATAAAAAAATATTTGATAATGTACCAACTAAACAAGAAATAGAAGGCAAAGTAGCAAATAAAAATCTAAATGCAGGTGAAATTTTATTAAAGAATAAAATGGTTTCAAAAGAAGAGTATTTGACTAAAGTAGAAGACACCGAAGTTATTTCCTTACCAATAAAAGGAGCAACCGAAGGCGTTTCGTATAAGTTAAAGAAAGATGACAAAATAAATGTGTATTATACAGCGAAGAAAAAAGCAGTAGATGAAATATTGAAAACTAAAATAAAGGTGTATAGTACAAATAAAGAAGAAACAATGGTTACGTGTTTGCTATTTCAAAACATAGAAGTTATTGCATTAACAAACAATATGGGAGTAGAAACAGCAGATGGAACGGCGACAAACATATTGGTAAGACTAAAATCAGATGATGTATTAATGGTAGCAAACTTAAAAGAACAAGGAGTATTTACATATTCTTTAATTTAGGAGGTGGATAGTGTGGATATATTAATAGCAATAGATAAAAAAGATAAGAAAAAGTTTATAAAAAGGGCAGAAAAAATAAAAGAAATGTTAGAGCAAAGAAAAATGAAAGTAAGAGGCATTACGACTACTAAATTTTTGAACATAAATAATAAAACAATGTGTTTGCTTTTTTCTAACGATGCGGCATATGTTAAAGAAATATGTATAGGCCAAAACTCAAATGCTATTTGTATTACTAGTAGACTTGAAGCATCATATATTTTGGAAATTTTAGAAGTAGTAAAAGATATACATTTTCTTAACACATCTACAGAAGAAATATGTGAGAGGATATTTGGCTATATTAATTTAATCGAAAATAGGAGGAAGTGTATGAAAAATGAATTTTACTTTGCAGAAAAATAGAGCCTTTTGGATAATAGCCTTTTTAGTAGTAAGTTTTTTTATATGTGTATCGTTAATTGGAAATATAAGCCGCAAAAAATATAATGAAGAGAATAATGTACATATTATAGACTTGAGTGGATTTGAAATAAATAACAGAGTAAAGCTAGTTAAGGATAAAACGGTATATATTGGAGAAAACTTAAAGGAATTAGAGAATTCTTTTTATGATATTAAAATATCCACATTAAAAGACACCTTAGAAGTAACATTAAATAAACTTTGGATAACTAAATGGAACGAAGATTATATAGAAGATGAATATCTAATAGAAATAGTAAAATGTATAGTTAATACATTAGAAATAGATAGTGTTAAAGAGGATGTAGAGTATGAATTATACAAATACATCAAACAGAATTTTATAAAAGTTAAGAATAAGGAAAACGTAGAAAAATTAGAATTAGAAAGTATTATAGTTAATGCAGAACA
>JAZOWO010000032.1:0-3300 GCA_045659265.1 Clostridia bacterium
TTTAATTCTTCAAGAGGTAGACTTTTTAATACATCTTTAACCTCTTGTTCCATAAGCTCATCTACTGCTTTTTTAACTTCTTCTTTAGCTCTTAAAAAGTCTTCTTCCATTCTTTTTAAGTCACTTACAAGATATCCATATTCACTCTTTAAATGTTCTATACCACTTATTTTTTTACCAACATCTGTTATGAACGGCTTTATTAAAAACAGTATCTTTTGGTACTCTTCTTCATTATCCATTACATCTGCTAACACTTCAGATTTAGCAGTGTTCATTAAATTGTTTAATCTTGTTACTGCGTTAGAAGAATCTAAATAGAATTGCTCGTTTTCTGGATATTTAAGTCTATCATAGGCTTGTTTTGCATATTCTTTTCTTGTCTTGTTAGCAAACATCCAACTTAATGCATTTTTGCATTTACTTAACGTTTTAATATTGTCTTTTATATATTCGTTGTTTCCCGCATAAAGTCCCATGCAATATTCCAAAAGCTTTTTACTTTCAAAATAACTGTAGATTGATACCATTAAATCATATGTTTCGTTATACTCTACATCTGTTACTTTACCAGAATCTACATCTGCTGTTAGTTTGTTTTGAAAGAAACCTAAATTTAGCATTTCTTCTGCTTTAGCCAACATATCTGTTTTATATTTTTCTGCAATGCCTTCCACTTTTTGTAGTTCACTTAATACTTTGTTAAACTTCTTTATTGTTATTCTTGCATCCTTAAAAGAATATTTACCTGCCATATATTTTCCCCTTTGTTTTAATGAGATTATATCACATATTTTATTTTATCTATATATATGATATAATCTTTCTAAATTAAAGGAGAGATTTATATTATGTGGTTGGGAATAATACTAGTTGCTATATTTGTTTTACCTACTATATTAGGTATAGTTCTAGGAGTAAAGTCTCACGAGATTGCAAACGATGAAGAATCTGGTGTAGATTGGTGGACATTAGGCGCGCTTGCAGATATGCACAATAAATATGAAGAGAGTAAAAGAAAATAACATGTAAGGAGAAAATATATGCTTTTAATGATATCTATAACGATAGTTGTAATTGTAGTGATGATAGCAGTAGTTGCTAGCGCTAATTCTAAAGATAATAACAATTAATATACGCAGCAAAAGGCCACCCTTAATCAGGGTGGCCTTTTGTCACTTTCGTGAAGGGAATGAAGTTGCGAGTGTCAGGTTATGCAGGTGCACCTACGGTGTCGAGCTGGAATGCTGCGAGGGTGGAGATGACGGGGAATACATCGTTGTCGCTGATCATCTTGATGATAATTTCGCGTGCGGTGTCGACGTCATACTTGATGTCCTCGGGATAGGTGATTGCCAGAACTTCAAAGGGTACCAAGTCTCTATGGATCTTGTTTGCCTTGTCAGTTACGGGGCCCCACTTCCAACCGGCCTTGATCTTCTCACGGGACCACTCATCATGGACCTGTTTTGCGATAGGATAAAGGATCATCTTCGTAAAGCTTACGAAAGTACAACCCTTGTCTCTCAAGATAGAGAGAACTGCTACCGCGTTTGCGATGTTAGCCTGTTTGTCTTCCCAGCTGAGTTCATCATAGGGTACAAGCAACGGATGGGTAAGCTGACCCTTTGCAGGATCGTCGTTTACGACAGGGCCGTATACGTAGCCTTTTGCCATCTTGCCTTCGCGCCAACCGTCGTGGCTAGCTCTTGCCTGGCTCTCAGCGATAATCTGGAGCTGAGGATCGAGCTCTACTGCCATGGGCTTGCGGGTTACCTTCTCTGCGTACTTTGCTGCGGTTTGTGCATTAAACTTCATAATGCTGTTCGCGATCCGTTATGTCAGACGAATCGCACCTCCTTAAAAAATTATTTTTAGTGCTAAAAGATTTGACATATCTATATTTTAACATGTTATGTTAACAAAGTCAATACTCTTTTTAACATTTTGTTAAAAAGATGAGAATTTTATTCAAACTCCCATCTTTTTCTAGTTATATCAAACTTTTCAAACCATTTTTCTATTGTTTTTTAAGCTCTTTATTTAGTTTTATTACTGTTATTTTTTGTTTTACTATGTTAAAAACATATAGTATTACTGCTAATAATACATATAAATTTATCCATTGAGTTATAGTGTAATCTGCAAACATTAGTGGATTTTCTAAAGTTACGTTTCCACCTAACGCCATTTTTAACACTAAATTGTTAGATAAATATCCAAGACCTACAAATGCTCCTATTAGGATAAATGCTATACCTACTTCTAGCACCGCTTTCATTTTTGAAGCTTTTTGTACCATTAATATGTATACAAGAGTTCCAATTATTATTCCTGCTACTAGCGACAATGTAAATGTTCTTACCATTTGATATGATGGCCATGCAACTGCATACATATAGAAGTTCGCACCTTCAGCTGGGAAGTTTTCTCCTCTAAATTCTTTTGTTGCTTGAACACTTTGTTCAAAAGCTGTGTTAAGATTTTCAAAATATGCCATCATACTTTCTGTATACTCAGCAGGTTCTGTTAGTACTTGGAACATTATTGCTCCTTCTAATGATGAAACAAAATTATATGTCATTCCAAATACTGCGCATATAGCAATCCATATAGCTATTGTTTTTAGTAATTTCTTTATGCTAAATTTATTATTTTCTTTCATACTACTCATTCCTTCCTTTTAAGAAGCTCATTATCTCCGGAGTTCTTCTTTTAGACACATCCTCTGTTGTGCCATCTTTGAATTTTACTTGTATTCTTCCTATTATGCTGGTGTTAAAACATTTAACATGATTTATATTTATTATTGCTGAATTGGAAATTCTTATGAACTCTTTACTTGGTAATGCTTCTTCTAAATAATACATCTTTTCTTTTATTCTAAAAGTTCCATCTTTTGTTCTACAATAGTTGTTCTTCTCTTCTGAGAAAAATTCTATTATATTTGAAGTTTTAATTATATAAAGGTCATTATTTTGTATACCTATTACTTGAGAAAGAGTGTCGTTATTTACATATGACAATTCTTTTTCTAGTCTTTCTACTAACTCATTTCTTTCAGGTGCATTTATACAAACTTCAATATCTTTATATTCATTTGAAATATTTGTACGTACATTTATGCTCATTTAACTTCCTCCTTAATTACATTTTAACACTCGTTTTTATCTCCTGCAATTAAATTTGCTCTCTTTAAGATAAGTGGTATATTTTATTGGATAAGCGGGACTAAGCATTTAGTTCCCGCCTTTTTTACAATGTTATTTGATCTACTATTATTTGTTTCTTTTGTTCTTC
>JAZOWO010000033.1:0-19466 GCA_045659265.1 Clostridia bacterium
TAGCCATATCTTCATGTTTAAAACGTGGCATATAACATAAATATTTAGGTATCTTTTCTAAATCTATTAAAGCAGTTATAGTAAGAATCCTTGTATTTAGTAGCGCAGAATTATATTCCAACTTAAAAGGTACTTCTACCTTGTTGCTTACCATCTTACTATCATCCGTAATATACTTAAATGCAGAATATGTAAAAGCATACTTATTATCTTTAGCGAATTTTACTTGTTCTTCTAATCTAGTAGTAAGCCACAAATCGTCAGAATCTAAAAAAGCAATATAACGACCACTTGCTTTTCTTATACCAATATTTCTTGCAAAAGAAACACCCATATTTCTCCTAAGCTTAATTAATTTAAACTTAGCATTATTCTTTGTGTATTCTTCAAGTATACTAGTACTAGCATCTGTAGATGCATCATCTACAAATATTACCTCATAGTTTGTATATGTTTGATTAAGAATACTTTGTAGTGTTTCTTTTATATATTTTTCTCTATTGTATACAGGAACTATTATTGTGACTAAATCTTCGTTTTTCATATATACATATACCCTCTCTTGTTGCAAATTGTATCACAAAGATATAAAAAAGAAAAGAAATTTATTTTGATCATCTAACAATTCAAGACACTCTTACATAAAATATACAAAAACTATTTTTATGAGGTGTATATGAATAACATTAATAACTCTAACTTGCTAAACAAACTTCTTTTCTGCTTAAATCCTCGTTTTCCACTTCCGTGCAAGCACTACACTTGTGGCTTTAATCTTGCTATATTCTCATCTTTTGCACAAGTAGAAAACTGCTTAACAGGTGCTACTAATAGTTGCAAAAGTTTAATTGCAAATAATAAAAAGTGTTTAAGAGAAGCTAAAAACCAAATAGATACTATAGAAACTCCTAACGAAAATATTAAATAAATATACATATATATAACTTACTTTGTGGGTTGTATTTTAGTTGTTTTTATGCTATACTGTCCTTGACAGAAGATAAAAAATATTACTAAAAATATTTTAAGGGGGATTTTTTAGTGGAAAAAATTATAGTTAATGGGCCTTGTCGCCTTGAAGGTGAAGTTACAATTTCTGGTGCAAAAAATGCAGCAGTTGCAATACTTCCAGCCACACTTTTAGTTGCTGGTAAATGTCATTTAGAAAATGTACCAAACATTTCAGATATACGTGCTTTCGTAAAAATATTAGAAAGCTTGGGTTCTAAAATAGAATACGTTTCTGAACATGAAATGATAATAGATAATACAAATATACATACAACAGTAGCTCCATATGATTTAACAAGTAAATTTAGAGCATCATACTACCTACTTGGAGCTTTACTTAGCCGTTTTGGTAATGCACAAATAAGTTTACCTGGCGGATGTAACATTGGTGCAAGACCAATAGATCAACATATTAAAGCATTCGAAACTTTAGGTGCAGAAGTTGAAGTTAAAAGAGGAAATGTTTATGCTACTTCTAAAAAATTAGAAGCGTCTTCTATCTTCTTTGATGTTGTTACAGTTGGTGGAACAATTAATGCAATCTTAGCTGCTACTCTTGTTCCTGGAACAACTACAATAGAAAACTGTGCAAAAGAACCACATATAGTTGACGTAGCTAACTTCTTAAACTCTGTTGGTGCTAATATTAAAGGTGCTGGCACAGATGTTATTAAAGTTACTGGCGTAAAAAGCTTAAAACAAACATCTAGCTATGCAATCATCCCAGACCAAATTGAAGCTGGTACATTTATGGTTGCAGCAGCGGCTACTCGTGGCGATGTTTTAATTAAAAACTGTATTCCAAAACATATGGAACCAATTTCAGCTAAGCTTGAAGAATCTGGCGCTGAAGTTATAGAATATGAAGATAGTATTAGAGTAAGAATGAATAAAGCTCCAAAAGCTATAAACATCAAAACTCTACCTTACCCAGGATTTCCTACAGATATGCAACCACAATTTGGTACATATTTAACACTTGCAACTGGAAGCTCTATGATAGTTGAAAGTATTTGGGAATCTCGCTTCCAATATACTGCAGAGCTTGTTAAAATGGGTGCTAATATTTCTTATCATGATAGAACAGCAATGTTTACTGGTGTTAAAGAACTTTATGGTTCTCCAGTTAAAGCAATGGACTTAAGAGCTGGTGCTGCTATGATAATTGCAGGTCTTACTGCTCATGGTGCAACAGAAATATATGATATACACCACATCGAACGTGGTTACGAAAACATCGTAGATAAATTTAAAGCACTTGGTGCTAATATTGAATACGAAATTACAAACGACTAAAGAACGGAGCGTATTATGCTAAAACTATATCCATTATATAGTGGCAGTTCAGGTAATATGTATTTAATTAGATCCCCAAAGGCTACTGTAATAGTAGACATTGGGGTTTCTTTTAAGTCTCTTACAGAATCTTTAGATACTCTAGGTATCTCAATTTCTGAAATAGATGCCCTATTTATTACCCATGAACATATCGATCACTCAAAAGGTGTTGCCACTTTAATCAATAAAACAGATATACCAATATATACATCTAATGGAACTAAAGCATATCTTTTAGATAAACATAAAGACAAGCTAAAAAAAGAGCCCGTATTTGTTTCTGTAAAGCAAAATAACGAGTTTTATCTTAAAGATATAAAAGTTACACCATTTAGAATATCTCATGATGCAAAAGAGCCTCTAGGCTTTACATTTGCAAATGAAGAGTCTATATTAACAATAGCTACAGATTTAGGTTATGTTTCAGATGATGTATACAAGCAACTTTCAGATTCAACATTTACAGTTTTAGAATGCAACTATGATAGAAACTTACTTATGTATGGTCCTTACTCTTACCCACTTAAATGTAGAATACAAAGTGATATTGGTCACTTATCTAATGATGACACATCAGATACAATACTATGTCTTGCAAAAGAAGGAAAAAGGAATTTCCTTTTAGGGCATATTAGCGAGAATAACAACGAACCAGAACAAGCGCTATTTGCTGTTAACCAAACGCTAAAAGATAATGGTTTTGACCTAAATGAATTTAACATCCACTGTGCTACACGCGATGTTTCATACGAGGAGTACATTTTATGATAAACATTAAAATAATATGTGTAGGCGATCTTAAAGAAAAGTATCTTAAAGAATACGAAGCAGAATATGTAAAAAGACTTTCTAAATACTGCAAGCTTGAAATAATCTGCTTAAAAGATGAAAAGCTCCCTACTACACTAAACGAAAGTAACATTAATATTGTTAAAGAAAAAGAAGGACAAGCAATATTACAAAAGTTAAATAATTTAAACAACTCATTTAATTTTGTTTTAGATGAATACGGTAAAGAGTTTACATCTATAGAATTAAGTGAAAAAATTTCTAAAATTGCTACTGAAGGTAACTCCACTATTACATTTGTTATTGGCGGAAGTTTAGGGTTAAGTAAACAGGTTAAAGAAAGTGCGAATGTGTTACTTTCGTTTTCAAAACTTACTTTCCCGCACCAAATGATACGAATATTCCTTCTAGAGCAGATATTTAGGGCGTTTAAGATAAATAACAACGAAACATATCACCACTAGAATTGAAAAAAATGCTTGTATTTATTTTACAGCTATGGTATTATTTTATCGAGGTGTAAAATTATGAAATCAACAGGAATAGTTAGAAAAGTAGATGAACTAGGAAGAATTGTATTACCTATGGAACTTAGAAGAACATTAGGTGTAGATACAAAAGACGCATTAGAAATTTATACAGAAGGCGATTCTATAATTCTTAAAAAATATGCTCCTTGCTGCATATTCTGCGGTGAAGGAAATAACGTTACTTCTTTTAAAGATAAAAACGTTTGTGCAAGCTGCAAAAAAGAACTTGCTAAATAATATATGATAAATAAAAATTAAGACCTTGACTTAGTCAAGGTCTCTTTGTTGCTCTTTTGGATTGTTGTATTCTACTAAATTTATATCGCATACTGCATTTTCAAGCTTGCCTTTATGCCATTCTTCTTCTGGCGGATACTCCTTAAAAGCCTCGCTTACATCTTTAGCTAAATTGTTCTCGTATACAAATTTTAGAAAATCGCTCATTTCTTCTTTCATAAAAATTCCTCCTTTATATTTTGCAACCCTAAAAAATCTTGTGCACACATATAATATTAGAATTTTTCCCCAAGAAATTCACATCCATATTATACCAAATGTTTTATGTAATAGCAATAAAAAACAGCCTATTAGCTGTTTTTTAATTCGTTTATTAAGTCTCTTAATACTGCTGCTTTTTCAAACTCATATTTTCTAGCATACTCAAACATTTCTTTAGTAAGTCTATCTATAGTTTGTTCTAATGTTTCACCTTTTTCTTGTTCAATTACAGGTGCTTCTTCATCATTAAATACAGCTTTAACACTATCTCTAACGTCTTTCACTATACTCTTTGGAACTATTCCGTGTTTAGTATTATATTCTTCTTGTATCTTTCTTCTTCTATTAGTTTCTCTTATTGCATTTTCCATAGAGTCTGTTAACTCATCTGCATACATTATTACTTGCCCTTCTGAGTTTCTTGCTGCTCTACCTATTGTTTGTATTAGTGAGCGCTCACTTCTTAAGAAGCCCTCTTTATCCGCATCAAGTATTGCAACTAAAGATACTTCTGGAATATCTAATCCTTCTCTTAAAAGGTTAATTCCAACTAAAACATCAAACTTACCTAGTCTTAGTTCACGTATTATTTCAAGTCTATCTAAAGCTTTTATATCCGAGTGCATATATCTTACCTTAATACCTTTTTCTTCAAGGTAACTAGTAAGCTCCTCTGCCATCTTTTTAGTTAAAGTAGTAACTAATACTCTTTCCTTCTTAGCAACTCTTTCATTAATATTATTAATTAAGTCTTCTATTTGTCCATCAGTTTCTTTAACTGTAATCTTAGGATCAAGTAGTCCTGTTGGTCTTATTATTTGTTCTACTACCTGTGTAGAATTATTCTTTTCATAATCTCCAGGTGTAGCACTTACAAATATTAATTGTCTTGTTTTTTCTTCCCATTCCTTAAAAGATAACGGTCTATTATCCATAGCTGAAGGAAGTCTAAATCCATAGTCTACCAACGCTTGTTTTCTTGCTCTATCTCCGTTATACATACCACCTATTTGAGGTATTGTTACATGAGATTCATCTATTACTGTTAAATAGTCATCTCCCATAAAGTCAAAAAGACAATATGGTGTACTTCCACGTTCTCTATCTGCCATATATACAGAATAGTTTTCTATTCCTTGACAAAATCCCGTTTCTTGAAGCATTTCTATATCAAAATTTACACGTTGTTCTAGACGGTATGCTTCTACTATTTTTTCTTCTGCTCTTAGTTCAGCAAGTCTTTGATCTAGTTCTTCTTTAATCCTTCCAATAGCTTTATTTACTTTATCTCTAGAAGTTACATAGTGAGATTTTGGATATATTAACTCATGGTCTACTCTAGCAATTGTTTTACCTGAAATAGGTTCAATAAATGTAAGTTTATCTATTTCATCTCCAAAGAATTCTATACGAAGTGCATGTTCGTTGTTTCCTACTTCATATACATCTATAATATCTCCCTTAACTCTAAATGTACCACGTAAGAATTCCATGTCACTTCTTGTATATTGCATTTCTACAAGTTTAGCCATTACTTCTTCACGTGACTTAGTCATTCCTGGTCTTACAGATAATGTATGGTCTCTATATTCTTCTGGTGAACCTAATGCGTATATAGCTGAAACCGATGCAATTATTATTATATCTTTTCTCTCAAACACGGCTGCTGTTGCACTATGTCTCATTCTATCTATTTCATCATTTATGCTACTATCTTTTTCTATATATG
The DNA here is from genome assembly GCA_045659265.1 of Clostridia bacterium. Lineage (GTDB taxonomy): Bacteria > Bacillota > Clostridia > TANB77 > CAG-465 > UMGS1649. The sequence continues at coordinate 5,896 of JAZOWO010000033.1, forward strand.
TATCTGTTGCAGCAATATATGCTTCTGGTTGGAAGTAATCGTAGTAACTAATAAAATACTCAACTGCGTTTTCTGGGAAGAACTCCTTGAATTCTGAATACAGTTGTCCTGCTAAAGTTTTATTATGCGCCATTATTATTGTTGGTTTATTTACCTCTTTAATAACATTAGCAACCGTAAATGTCTTACCACTACCTGTTACACCAAGTAGTGTTTGACCTCTATCTCCTCTTTTTATTCCTTCTACCAAAGCTTTAATTGCTTCTGGTTGATCTCCTGTTGGTTCAAAATTTGATACTAATTTAAACATTGTTTCTCCTTTTGTAGTCTATATATTTTAATGCTTTGTTAAAATTTACAAACCACTCTTAATATTATACCATTTTTTTATAAAATTAAAAGAGGCTTATAAGCCTCTTTAATATATCTATACTAATTCTTTTCTATCATATCTAAACAATGTTACTAAATATAATATTATACTTGCTACAATTGTTATAACTATTGTTATAGGGTTTATAACTCCTTCTGTTATTACATTACGCATATCTGCTAAGCTAAATGTAGATAGATATTTTAAGAATTCTAAATCTTCAAACATTGTAGATATTAGTTGTAGCATGTAACTTACCATTACTATTGCCATAGATATTCCTATCATCTTTTTAGTTTTATGTGTAAATGTTGAAACAAACATACATAAGAAGTATGTAACTATACTTGTTAATAATGGTGTTATGCTCATTTTAATAAATAGAGATTTATCGAAATCTTCTACTATGCTTAATCCAATAAAATTAAATATTGTAAGAAATATTACCATTAAAACAATATATATTAATCCTGCTAATACTTTGCTTGTAACAATTTTAGCTCTACTTACAGGTAAGCTATTTAGATATTCTATTGTTTTATCGCTTTCTTCTTTTAGTAGTATATTAGAACCTAGTATTCCAGAATAGCTTGCAAGTATTAGTAATACAAGTACCATACCTTCTGTTTTAAGCCAGCCAAATGCAGATGTCATAGATGCAATATCCATATTAAATGCTACTAACACTTCTTCAGGAAATATTGTAACAAGTTCATCTATCATAGCCCCATTTTCACTATCCATAATAGTTGGATACATTAAGAATACTAATATAAACAAAGCTACAAGTATCCCTGTCCATATTAAAAAGCTTTTTAAGTTTGCTTTCATTTCTCTTTTAAACATAGTAGCACCTCCTATTCATAATAATGTAAGAAGATATCTTCAAGACTTGCTTCTTCTATTAATATATCTTCTATATCATATTTAGCTAATGTTTTAATTAGCTCATTTGCTGGTAATACATTCTTAAATTTAACTGTATTTTTATTAGACTCAACTACTTCTACATTTAATTCTTCTACTAGTTTCTTAACTTCTTTAGATGTTACTGTAACTAAATCTAAGTTTTTCTTTAGAAGTTCTCCTATTTTTTCTACCTTTAGAAGTTTACCGTTTTTAATAATACCAACTCTATCACAAATCTTAGATATTTCACTTAATATATGTGTAGAATAGAAAATCGTTGTACCTTTTTTCTTTTCTTCTACAAGTAGTTTATAAAACTCTTGTTGCATAATTGGATCAAGTCCACTCGTTGGTTCATCTAATATTAAAAGCTTTGGTTCATGCATAAAAGCAAGAACTATACCAAGCTTTTTAGAATTACCTAAAGATAAATCTTCTACTTTCTTTGTTTCATCTAGTTTTAGTCTTTCAACAAGTTCACATCTTCTACTATGTATATCTTTAGCATAAAAAGACTCATGGTAATCTAACATTTGTTTAACTGTTAAATCTTCATAGAGATTAACTTCACTTGGAAGATATCCAATTATTTCTTTTGTCTTAACATCGTTTCTTTCAAACTCTTTACCATTAACTAAAACACTACCACTATTTTTGTTTATTAGATGCATTACCGAACGGATAGTTGTGCTTTTCCCCGCACCATTAGGTCCGATAAAGCCAAACACTTCTCCTTCATTTAGGGATAAAGATAAGTCTTCTACACCTAGTATTTTTCCGTAATATTTAGTTAAATTTTTAATTTCCAACATTACATTTTTCATATGTTTCTCCTTAATTATTACTAATTATTTTCAAGATAATTTACTATCTTCCCTGTGCTTTCTGCATAAGCTATTTCAGACTTTGTACTATCTCCAATATATCCATTTACATTTATTACAAATATTTCATCTGCCATATCTATTTTTCTTTTATGCATATCGTCTAGCATTTCTTTAGTTTTAGTAAGAGTTCCTTCATCCATACTCTCCCAAACTTCATTGTCCCCAGAGTGTCCAAAAAGTCCAACGGAAATAACAATGTTACCTTCTAATGTTAAACGTTTTTGTTCTCTTAAAAACTCATCTTTAAATCTAGTTGAACCACATAATGTTATTACTTTATATTTTCCTACCATATATTTCTCCTTATTTGTTTTATTCTATTTATCCATATATTGTTCTACATAGTTTTTCATAAGATAATATGATGGATTAATTGATGGAACTACAAGTCCAGAATCTATCATAGAATCAAATTCATTAAGTGTTACAAGTTTAGCATCTGCTACTTCCTCTTCTTGTAATACTAATTCATCTATATTAATATCTTGTCTTACAAACCATACATCAACTATATCTCTTGTTCTAATATAACTTGCTACATAGTACATATTTTCTTCTTTAACAGTTAATCCTAATTCCTCTAAACATTCTTTAATTACTGTTTCTTTACTAGTATCTCCTGCTACTACTCCGCCACCAACTTGAGCCCACATTCCTGGAAATTTATCTTCTTGTTCTGAACGTTTTAATACAAGTATTCTACCATTGCTATCCATAACCCAAATATGTGTAGAAATTCTGTATTCGCCTTTTAATAGTTCTTTTCTTCCTTTTGTAACTCTAGTTTGTTCTCTAAATCTGTTTAAGATATCTACTTGTTCCATAATATGTACCTCCTACAAAAATATCTATTAATGATGATGGTGGTGATGATGATGACCATGTTCATGTTCTACATGTTTTATCTCACACTCACCATGTTCACACTTGTTATATTCTATCTCTATAGTAGAATGAGTAAGGTTATATTTTTCTAAAGTCTCACGTATTTCATGTTTAACTTGTTCTAAGTCTGCATCCTTTTCTACCATAGCGTGTAGTGTTATATAATGATGGATATTATCCATTGTCCATATATGTATGTGATGCACATCTTTAACATTTTCTATATTGTTTAATTCTTCTTTAAGTTTCTCTAAATCTACATCGCTTGGTGCTTTCTCTAAAAGCACATTAAATACCTCTTTAATATTTTTGTACACATGATACAAAATATATATTGTTATACCAACAGAAAGTATTGGATCTATTATGTACAAACCTGTAAACTTGATTACAATACTTCCTGCAAGTACTGCTACCCAACCTAGTACATCTTCTATTAAATGAAGATTAATTGCTTTCTCATTTAAGTTGTGACTATGTGATGTTTTAGCCGCAGCAATTAGATTTATTACTACACCTAATATTGCTAGTATTAACATCCCATCGTGATTTACTTCTACTGGATTTACTAATCTTGGTATTGCACCAACTATTACAAATACTGCTCCGACAAGTAGTATTGTTGATGTTAAAAGTGCACTTAACATAGAATATCTAAGATATCCATATGTATAATTTTTATCTGGTTTCTTGTTAGATTTCTTTTCTAAGAAATATGCCATTCCAATACTTAACGCATCACCAAAATCATGAACGGAGTCTGATATTATTGAAATACTATTAGTTACAAATCCACCTACTAATTCTATTATTGCAAATAGCAAATTAAGCAAAAATGCAATAAATATGTTCTTTTCTGATTTCATATATTCCCCTCTTTAAATTTAATTAAATACTAGAGTCATTATATACCAATAAGAAAAAAAATAAAAGGCTTATGCCTTTTATTTTAGTTTATAATCTTCTACAAAATTTAATTTAGAAACAATATCTTTACCAAGATATGCTCTTGTAAATTTAATCATTTCCTCACGGCTTCTTATTTGTCCTATAAAATGTGCATCTATACCATACATTACTGGTACATTATACTCAGAAACAATTCTCCAGAATTCTCTATTTGGATATGTTATTTTATTAAGTTTGCCACACATATGCTTAAATACTTCCATTAAGTTTATTTCAAGTATTATATTATGTTTTTCTGCAAGTTTAGCTATCTTTCTTGCAAGTTTTTCTTCGTTTTGTCCAAACTTATCTCTTACACACATAAACATATCTGGATGCGCTATTATTTCTACTAAATTATGTTCTACTGCCGCTTTCATATATTCATAATATTCCATAAGCTCATCATCTGAAACGGTAGGTCTAATCTTTTCATTTAATACCTTTAAGTCGTTATTTTTTCTATCATATACATAGTGTTGTCCTAGAATTAGCAAGTCTGTTTCTTCTTTTAATTCTTTTAACTCTTCCAAATGTTCTGGCAAGTATTCTATCTCAAAACCAATTTTAATACTTATCTTATCTTTATATTTCTCTCTAAGATGTCTTACACTATTTAGATAGTCTTCTTTTTCGCTATAATCCATTCTCATGCGTTTTCTTGTGTCAATGACATTCTTTTGCGGTACATGATCTGTAAAGGCTATTTCCTTAAATCCTGCTTTTATATATTCTTTTACATAGTCTTCATCCATCACCGTATCATCTGCATGTCTACATCTGTATGTATGCGAATGGTAATTTGTTATTTGCTTTATTCCTATTTCTTTTTTAGGTTCATCTTTTTTTACTAATTTTTCTAAAGCCTTAAGCATTCCAGGAATTGTTTTTTCATACATAGCAAATTCTTTTAACATATGTACTACTGCATCCATTCCTAAACGCGCTTGTTCTTCATCTTTAGATTTACCTCTATCTAGACTATACTTAAGCCAAGAAAACTTTCCATAAAGTGTCATGTATAACACATCTTCGAAGTTTTCTAAACAGTAATGATGTTTAAGATAGTTTTCCATAAATATCTCATAACGTTTTAAGTCTATCTTGCCATTCTTAGTACACCATACATACGCATACTCATTTGCTGCACACATATGGTTTACATATCCTACTGCATCAAAGTCTATAAAATACGGATTAAACTTATCCCATAGAACATTGTCTAGTTTAAGATCGTTATGACTTATTACCTCTTTAGTTTTTAACGAATCTATTGCGTTGTTTATTTTGCTTTGTAGTTTTTCTATTAGTTCTTTATTTTCTCTTAATGTAACATTCATTTTATTATTTAGGTTATATAACCTAATATATTTATCTACATCAATGTTAAACTTTTCTTTCTTTTGTTTTAACGCAGGTACATCTAATCTTATATTGTGCATTTTAGCAACAAAGTTACTTATTGCTAAAACATGTTCATCAGTAATCTCATCTCTTGTAACACTCTTCATTTTTACTTTAGGATATATTACAAAATACGGATTATCTCCTTGAATATACTTGTCCTTAAACATTAAAGGAAGTACCATTGGTACTCCTTTATCCTTAAAGATTTCTGCAACCATTTCTTTTAACTCACGTATATTCTTATCTTGTTCGTTTCCTACTGCATCTTTACTAAATACTTTAAGTACATATTTTCCATTAATGTCATATGTTTCATTTTGAGAACCAATATCCATTTTTGTTATTTCAGGTTTTTTAATACCTAAATACTTTTGTACTATTTTTCTCATTTTTCCTCTTCACTTTTTCTTTTGATTAACTCTTTAATAACTTTTGATCAAAGAAATCTCTTTTGTTAAATCCAGCTGTCATAAATCTCCACGCTGCTTTAGAACCTGTTAACCATTCTATCTTAGCATCATTCTTAGTATTCTTTAACATTCCTTCTACCAAGAATTTAGCAACTACATCTGGATAATCCCCAAGTATGTTGTATACTTTTTTAGTTTTATCCGAAAGATTAATTGCTTCACCATTACCAAGAGCATTTGTTATAAAGTCTGTTATCATAATACCAGGACTTAGTTTACCAACAATAACTCCTGTATTTCTTTCAGCAGATTCTTTTGCTAAAGCTTCTGTAAAGTATGTAACCGCTCTTTTGCTTGTTCCATATATAGATAGTCCTAGCATCTTAGCGTCGTTGCTACCGTATCCTTCAATGTTATATATAGCACCTTCACCGTTTTTAGACATATCTAACATAGCATATTTAGAACCAATTATAGCGCCCTTTAAGTCTACACTAAGAACTGTATCAATATCTTTAGTATCTAGCTCCCATATAGCTCTTTCTGGTTGGTTTACACCAGCGTTATTTATCCATATATCTATTCTGCCAAATGTTTTATTTGCATGAGCAATTAAATCTAAAATTTGCTCTTCGTTTGTTACATTACAAACTGCATAAGACACTTTAGATTCACTTTCTATTTCATCTAGCATTTTCTTTGCTTTCTTTAGATTTTCTTCCTTTAAATCGCTTATTACAACATTTACATTGTTTTTCTTAAATACCTTTGCCATTTCAAACCCAAGCCCTCTTGCGCTTCCAGTTATTACGACCGTTTTCATATGTTTTACCTCCTAAGATACTTAACTTAAATCTACGCATAAGTATCCACTTTATTACTATACAAATATATGTTATCACAAAGAAATTTTAATTGCTATATGTTTTTTGATATTTTTTGGTTTTTCATAAAGTATTAAGACTACACTCTATATTAAAGTGCAGTCTTCTATTCACATCTTTTTATATCTTATTATTTATATAATCTTCTGTTGCATTTTCTCTTGGAATAATTTTACCTGGATTTCCAATTACAATTGAATGATCAGGAACATCAAAATTAACAAATGTTAAAGGTGCAATTAACACGTCTTCACCTATTGTTACATTTCCAACTATAACAGCATTTGTTCCTATCCATACATTGTCTTTAATAGTTGGTACACCTTTTCTTTCTCCTCTATTTTCTTGGCCTATTGTAACACCAGTTGCTATATTTACATTCTTTCCAAGTACTGCGTTATGGTTTATTATTACTCTACCACAGTGCCCTATATAAAAGCCTTCGCCTATTTTAGTTTTAGGAGATATTCTTATATGTGTTATTCTAGATAGCTTGTCTAATTTCTTTTCATAAAACTTTCTTTTAAGTCCAGTTGTTTCTTGGCATTTTCTAAAATAATATAGATACTTAATTTCATTTCCTCTATTTTTCTTATTCTCTTTAGATTCACCTTGTTCACCATAATAACGATATATATCTTTTTCAAAAACAGATTTACTCATATTTTCCTACCCTTCTTTGTATGTTGGTACAATTTCTTTTAATACTTTCTTTATTTCTTCCTTAGTAACTTCTTTTTCAGAATTAACAAGTTCTCTTAGCTTTTCTACTTCTTCCTTAACCTTAACTCTATCATAATCCATTATTTTAGTAACTAATATTTTTTCATGTAAAGTTTTGGTTAAGCCTTCTTCATTAATTATTAATTCTTCATACAGTTTTTCACCAGGTCTTAATCCAGTTATTTCTATCTTAATATCCTTGTCCACTTCATAACCATACATATTTATTAATTTAACAGCAAGATCATAAATTCTTACTTGTTTTCCCATATCTAAAACAAATATTTCTCCACCTTCTGCAAATGTAATAGCTTGAAGAATAAGACCTACTGCTTCAGATATAGTCATAAAATATCTAGTTATATTTTTATCTGTTAAAGTAACTGGTCCACCTTGCTTAATTTGTTTTTCAAATATTGGTACAACTGAACCGTGACTACCTAAAACATTGCCAAATCTTACCGCTACATAGCTCGTCCTACTTTTAGCATTAATCATTTGGATTATCATCTCACAAATTCTTTTTGTAGCCCCCATAATACTTGTTGGATTTACCGCTTTATCTGTAGATACCAAAATAAACTTGTCCACACCATACTTATCTGCAGCTTTGGCAACATTAAGTGTTCCAAATACATTATTCTTTATAGCTTCTATTGGACTTGTTTCCATTAAAGGCACATGTTTATGTGCCGCTGCATGAAATACTAATTCCGGTTTATACTCATTAAATATTTCATCTATTCTTTTAACATCCCTTATACTAGCAATTATTGTTTTTAACTCTAAAGAAGGATAATTTCTTCTAAGTTCAATATCTACTTCGTATAACGTGTTTTCATATATGTCTAACATCACTAGTTCTTTAGGTTCAAAACTTGCAATTTGTCTACAAAGTTCCGAACCAATAGAACCGCCCGCACCTGTTACAAGTACAGTTTTGTTATGTATAAAACTTTTAATTTTGTTACTCTCTAATACAATTTGTTTTCTATCTAACAATTTGTTTATGTCTATATCCATATACTACCTCTTTAATAATATATTTACCAGACTTTATTATCTCATAAAGAAGTAAACATTGCAACTAATTAATTATTTGTAACTTTAACATATCTCTTTTTACTTAACAGTTTGTAATTAGAATAAATTAAATCTACAAATATTATTCCAAATAACAGATATATTGCAAATATTAATGTTGGTCCTTTAGCTGCATAAAAGAATCCTTTTAATACAGGCAATAAATATTTAATGTAAAGCATTCCTAAAGTCCCCCATATTAACGAAAATTCTAAGCACACCTTTTCGTCAAGCTTAAATGTCATATTAGAGTAATCCCAAAGTTTAAGGCCGTATACATCTCTTAAAAGTATATATGTTACATATTCCATAAGAGTTAGTACTGTAGCTGAAAGTAAAAATAATATTGCTGGATTTGTTGTTATTCTAGCTATAATAGTAGATAGTACTAATGTACCTAATCCATACAATGTACAAAAAGGAGTATTTAATATTCCAGGACTTTTGTCTAAGTGTCCGGCTATAAATCTAAAGGCACACTCTAAAAGCCAACCCGCAAATGCGCCTATAATAAAAAAATATATACATTCTAACATAATCGTCACCTGTATATATTTTTTACCAATATTTAGTTTTTATACTTAATATACATTTATTTTGTATATTCTCTATCTACTCTCTTACCGATTGTAGTTATTACTTCGTAATGAATTGTATTTGTTAACTCTGCTATTTCTTCTAGTTTCACTCCATCGTAATCGAATATAACAGCTTCATCTCCAAGTTTTACATCTATGCCTGTTACATCTATCATACATGTATCCATGCATATTCTTCCTATAATTGGAGCTTCTTTACCATTAACTATTACCTTAAATTTATTAGATAAAGCTCTTGTTAATCCATCAGCATAGCCTATTTGAAGTACAGCTATTTTTGTTTCCTTATCTGTTGTATAAGTTGCTCCATAGCTTACATCATGGCCCACACCTACTGTACGAATATTACATACTGGTGCTGTTAATCTAAAGATTCCTTTAAGATCAGCTTCACCTTTAAACATAGCATCTGGGAAATATCCATATAATGAAATACCTAATCTTACAATATTAAATTTATCTAAATTGTATTTCATTATACCAGCACTGTTATCTATATGTTTATTTGGAATAACTATACCATTTTGTTCTAATATATTTACACTTTCTTCAAATGTTGCCATTTGGCTTTTTGTAAAGTCTTCTTTACCTTTAACATCCGCACACGAAAAGTGAGTATATATTCCGTCAACTTCAATATTTTCTAGAGATTTTAATAATTCTGCTAATTCTTTAAGTTCCTCTTTAGCAAATCCTAGTCTAGTCATACCAGTATCTATTGCAAGTTCTACTTTTACTTTAGAAGTCGCTTTTTCATTTAAATCTTTTAATATTTCTGTGTTTGATACACTATATATAGCATCAACATTTACCGCTTCTTCCGTCTCATATGGAAGTAATCCTGAGAATACCACTATTTTACCTTTTATTCCGTTATTTCTTAACTTTTTAGCTTCTTTAAGATAAGCAACTCCAAAGTTTTTTATACCATTTTCCTCTAGATATTTAGTAGCTTCTACAAGTCCCGAACCATATGCATCAGCCTTAACCATTGCAAGTATTTCTTGACCATCATGTAATTTTTCTTTTATGCTATCTATGTTGTGTTTTAAGTTTGAAAGTTTTACAGTAAGTTTTGCTGGCATTATGCTTCACCTCCAATATATCCGTTATACATAAGTATTGCCGCAGCCACACCAACATTAAGTGATTCTTGAACACTTTCCATTGGTATTTTTACAAACGAATCACAAATATCTTTTATTTCTTCGCTCATTCCATTTGCTTCATTTCCTAATACATATACTGTTTTGTTATTAGGCTTTGTTTCATTTAAGAATTTAGTAGCTTTAAGATCTGTTCCACATAAATCATATCCGTTTGATGTTAAAGCTTGTTTTACTTCTTTCATCTCATCTAAATTTACATAGAATATATTTGTTTTGTATATTGCTCCCATAGTACTACGTATTACCTTAGAAGAATACACATCAACGCTACCTTTTAGGCATACTATATTATTTATGCCAAAAGCTACTGCTGTACGAATTATAGTACCCATATTTCCTGCATCTTGGATTTTATCTAATACTATAACCTTCTCATTATTATTTATATTATTTATTAAATCTTTTAATGTATTTTTTCTTTTATCTAATACAACTAAAACACCTTGTGGAGTTTCTGTATCTGATAAATACTCAAATACTTTGCTATCTACTTCTAATACATTACTTAAGTCTTTAAGATTTTCATAAAGTTCTTTACCACCTTGATGTGATTCTAACAACTCCCTAGATAGAACAATAAACTCAAGGGTATTATCCCCTGAGCTTATGTGTTCATTTACTAGTTTAATACCTTCCAAAATATATTTGTTATATTTGTCTCTGTATTTCTTATCTTTTAGACTGTTAATGTATTTGATTTTATCGTTACTTTTACTAACTATTATCATATACACAATCTTCTTTTCTTTAAATTATTTTACTTATTTTGTTTCAGTAGTTGTATCTTCGTGAATAATGCCTAATTCTGCATCTATTCTTAAAGATAATTCTTTAACTGCTTCTAATTCTTTTTTGCTTGTTTCATCAGCTGGATCAAATACTTCGCTTATTCTATCTGAAATATATGCATTTATGAAAAGTGCAAGTTCAGATTCAGATGTAAGTCTTCCATTATTTTCAACATTATCTAATTTTATAATGTGGTATCCATATTCTGTTTCAACAACTTTTGCTGCTACTGCTCCAGCTTTTAATTTAGTTACTGCTTCTCTATATTCTTTTACAACTGAAGCATTGTTAACCATATCGAATTGTCCACCATTTTGAGCTGAACCATCATCAGAATGTTCTGCTGCAAGTTTTGCAAAATCTTCACCTTTTTTAACTTTTGCTAAAACATCATTAGCTTCTTTTAATAAATTAGCTTTATCTGCATCTGTCATATCTGCTGTAAATGCGAATAATATGTGTCTTGTTTTGTAGATGTTAAGGTCAGCATCTTCGCCTTCTTCTTGAGTTATGAATTTCTTCATTTCTTCTGTAGTTATTTTTTCTTGTTTTGCGTCAAGATAAGCTGTTATAACTGCATTTTTCTCAAAGAATTTTTTAAGTTCGTCTACATCAACGCCTTGTGCTACTAATCCTTCAACATTTGTTTTATCTGCAAATTGATCATTTATTGATTTTTGATCTTCATCAGTGATTTTTAATCCTGCCGCTACTGCTTCTTTATATAAAACTTCATTTAATAATATTTCATCAACTACTAATTCTGGTGCTGCATCTGGATTATATCCATAGTATGCTAATGTTGGTGCCCAGTATCTATATACAGATTCGTAAGTTCCTCTTGTAACTTCTCCTCCTTTATAGTGTATTACTACTTCGCTACCTACTCCCCAGAATACATAGCCAACAATTGCTGCTGTAAGAGCAAGCACAACTGCTATAACAATTCCTATTATTAAAGAATCTTTGTTACCTGGTTTTTTTACTTTTTGTTCTTTTTCCATTTTTTCTACCCCTATTCTTTCCTATTTACTCATGGCTTGTTCAAGTATACCAATTGAGCTATTTACAAAGCTCAATATATCACTTTTTGCGCTATTTGTCAACCTATATTTTATGTGATTTTTTGTATTATCCATAAACCATAAAAAATCACCTTGAACCTTAACTTCTTTTATGTTTAACTTTCTACATTTATTTCTTAATTTAACTATTTCTATTAAATTCATTGTTTCCTTTGGAATCTCTCCAAATCTATCTATAAATTCATCTATTACATCTTCAAGATCTTCATCTGTATCGGCATTTGAAAGTTTTCCATACATTTCAATCTTAAGCGCACTGTTTTTAATATAGTCACTTGGAATGTTTGCAGAAACATCTAATGTAATCTTAACATCTTCAGAAATCTTTTCTCCTGTAGTATCGTTATCTATCTTAAGTTTTTCTTTTTCTATTGCTTTATTTAACATTGAAGCATACATATCGTAACCCACCATCATCATATGTCCAGATTGTTCTGCTCCTAAAAGATTTCCAGCTCCTCTTATTTCAAGGTCACGTAACGCTATCTTAAATCCGCTACCAAATTCACTGTAATCTTTAATCGCTCCTAAACGTTTAGAAGCTTCCTCTGTTAATATACTTCCTCTGTTATATGTAACGTAAGCATAAGCAAGTCTATTTGAACGTCCAACTCTTCCACGTATTTGGTAAAGTTGTGCTAAGCCTAACTTATCTGCATTTTCAATTATTATTGTATTTGCGTTAGGTATATCTATACCAGACTCAAGAATTGTTGTACAAACTAGAATATCTGATTCGTGGTTCATATATTCTACCATTGTATCTTCTATTTGATTTGGTGTCATTTTACCGTGTGCAAAACTTACTCTTGCTGTTGGTGCTAAACTTCTTACCTTAGCAACAATACTTTCAATGTTTTCTACTCTATTACTTAAATAGAATACTTGACCGTCCCTAGCAAGTTCCTTTTCTATTCCTTCAGCAACCATTGCAGAGTTATATTCTGATACATATGTATGTACCGGAAGTCTTTCTTGAGGTGGTTCTGTTATTACAGAAACATCACGAATACCTATCATAGACATATGTAATGTTCTTGGTATTGGAGTTGCAGTCATAGAAAGTACATCTATATTATTTTTATACTTCTTAATCTTTTCTTTATCTTCAACACCAAATCTGTGTTCTTCATCTATAATTAGGAAACCTAAATCCTTAAACTTAACATCTTTTGAAAGTATTCTATGTGTTCCTACTATTACATCTATTTCTCCAGATTCAAGTTTAGCTATTATTTCTTGTTGTTGTTTTGATGTTCTAAAACGACTTAACATTTCCACCTTAACACCAAACTTCTCCATTCTGTTTTTGAATGTATTGTATTGTTGTAAAGATAGAACTGTAGTTGGAACTAGATATGCAACTTGTTTAGAATCCATAACAGCTTTAAATGCTCCACGGATTGCTACTTCTGTTTTA
>JAZOWO010000034.1:0-12804 GCA_045659265.1 Clostridia bacterium
ATTTTTTTACATTTAAAGATGTAAATATGAAGAAAATAAATATACGATATTTTGTGTTAATCTTAATAGTTATAATTATATGTTTGCTTGTACTTTGTTATTATTGCTATACTAGTAAAGTGTATATAGATATAAATGGTAAAAAAATAGAAATAAATATTTTAGATAATAAAGCAATAGATTTAGATACTTTTAATTCTAATGATGATGTTATAATTACAAAATTAAATGGTATCGGAAATGTAATTATAGATGGAAATAAATTAAAAAACGGAGATAGTATAAATATAGGTAAAATAAAGATAGGAAGAGACAATAAAATTAGGTTGGTTGTTAAAAAAATGTTTGGTAAGTGTAATTTTGAGATAAATACGTTATCATCAACTTTCCCTAAATATTCTTCTTATGGAGAAAGCAATTATGAAGGTGACTATTATTTAACAACTTTTTCGATGAACTATACAGGGAAACATTATATATTTAAGTTAAATAAGAAGGGCAAAATTACTTATTATAAAAAAACTAATATGGTTTCTTTTGATTTCACAGCACATAAAAACAAAAATGGTGAAATCCGATACATGTATCTAGAAGGAAAGAAGCCGAATTTTGAAGGTGCTACAAGTATAGTTGGATGTGAATTAGTAGTGCTAGATGAAAAATATAACGAAATAGATAGAATTAAATATTTGAATAAAGATGGAACGTATTCACTATTAGATAATCATACATATATGTATATAGACGATGGACATTATATATTAACATCATATGTTTTAAGAAAAATAGAAGATAAAAATGTTGAAGTTTTAGATTGTTTAATACATGAAATAAAAGATGGAAAAGTTATATGGGAGTTTAATAGCGGAGATTATCCATACCTTTATGATTGTACTACAGTTGAAGGAAAAGATTATATTCACATAAATTCTATAGATATAGATAAAGATGATGAAAATGTCATTTGCTCATTTAGAAATATTGATACACTTATTAAATTGAGTAGAAAAGACGGAAGAATAATATGGATGTTAGGTGGAAAGGATGATGAATTTAATTTATCAAATAAGAACAAATTTTCAAAACAGCATTCATGGATTTCTGCAGGAAACAATACATATTTTGTTTATGATAATGGAAATGAAAATAGAAGAACAAGAATTGTGAAATTTGTATTAGATGAAAAGAATAAAAAAGTTATAGAATACAAAGAATACGATACAAATATTTACGCCGCAATGATGGGTTCTGTAAGAGTAATAGATTTAGCAAATCAAATTAATTTGATTTGCTACGGGGGGAAGATAACTAAAACAAATACTAATTTTAGAAATATATATTTGGTAGAAGAAATAAATTTTGCAACTAACAAATTGGAATTCGGATTTACATTTTTAGATGGCCATCAAATATATAATGCTAATAAAATAGATATTAACTAGAATTTGTTTTATTTACATTTTTGCTATTCTATGGTAAAATGTAAAAACGGAGGAAGAAAATGTACGACATAAACAATATAAGAAACTTTAGTATAATAGCACATATTGATCACGGCAAATCTACAGTTGCAGATAAATTGCTTGAACTCACTGGTACAATAGAAAAAAGAGATCTAACAGCACAAGTATTAGATAATATGGACATTGAACGTGAAAGAGGTATTACAATTAAATCTCAAGCGGTTAGAATGAAATATACTAAGGATGGTAAGGAATATATATTAAATCTAATAGACACTCCAGGGCACGTAGACTTCAACTATGAAGTATCTCGTTCTTTAGCTGCGTGCGAAGGTGCAATACTTGTAGTAGATGCTTGCCAAGGTGTTGAAGCACAAACGTTAGCAAATGTATATTTAGCATTAGAAAACAACTTAGAAATTATACCAATAATAAATAAAATAGATTTACCTCAAGCAAGACCGGATGAGGTAAAGAATGAAATAGAGAATATAATAGGTATTGAAGCTATGGAAGCTCCTTGTGTATCAGCTAAAACTGGTATAAATATGGAGCAAGTGCTAGATGAGATAGTAGAAAAAGTGCCAGCACCTAAAGGAGATATTAGTGCTCCAACTAAAGCATTAATATTCGACTCTAAATATGATAACTACAAAGGTGTTGTAGTTCACGTAAGAATGGTAGATGGAACACTTAAACCAGGAGATAAAATAGTTGCAATGGCAAGCAAACGTGAATACGAAATAGTTGAAGTAGGATACTTTAAGCCAGGAGACTATGAACCAGCTAGTATACTTAACGCAGGTGAAGTTGGATATATTACTGCAAGTATTAAAGATATTTCAGATATACGTGTTGGTGATACATTAACTATTAAATCTAATCCAGCCACTGAAGCGTTACCTGGATATAAAGAAGTAAAATCTATGGTATACGCAGGTATATTCCCAGCAGATGGAAGTGACTATGAAGAACTTAAAGAAGCATTATTAAAACTTAAATTAAATGATGCATCATTAAACTTTGAACTAGAATCTTCTGCAGCGTTAGGACATGGATTTAGATGTGGATTCTTAGGTCTTCTTCATATGGAAATAATTGAAGAAAGAATAGAAAGAGAATATGGTATAAATATAATTACAACTGCACCATCAGTTATATATAAAATACATAAAACTAATGGTGAAGAATTAGAACTATATAATCCAGCAGATTTACCTTCTGCACAGGAAATAGATTATATGGAAGAACCAGTAGCAAAAGCTGAAATTATAGTGCCAAAAGAATATGTTGGTAATGTAATGGAACTTTGTACTGAAAGAAGAAGTGATTATATCAATATGAAATATATAGATGATAATAGAGTTTGTTTAGAATACAATATGCCACTAAACGAAATTATCTATGATTTCTTTAATAGCTTAAAATCTAGAACAAGAGGTTATGCTTCTTTTGATTATGAAATATCTCATTACCAAAGAGCACATCTTGTAAAATTAGATATTCTATTAAATGGAGATGTAGTTGACGCTTTATCTTTCATAGTACATAGAGCAAAGGCTGAAACAAGAGGTAGAAAAATTGCAGAGAAACTTAAAGAGGTTATTCCAAGGCAATTGTTTGAAATACCAATACAAGCAGCTATAGGCGGAAAAGTAGTAGCTCGTGAAACTGTAAGAGCAATGAGAAAAGACGTTTTAGCTAAATGTTATGGTGGAGATATTTCTAGAAAGAAAAAGCTTCTTGAAAAACAAAAAGAAGGAAAGAAAAGAATGCGTCAAGTTGGTAGCGTAGAGCTTCCATCAGAAGCATTTATGACAGTGCTTAAAGTAGATGACAATTAATAGATAATAAACTAAAATAATTAATAAAAATATTAAGATAAAGCGGATTTGATTTGTCAAATTCGCTTGTCTTTTTTTAGCGTTAATGATAAGATTTAAGTACGTATATAAGGGGGAACATATGAAGAAACAGGCAAAGGTATTTCTTGTCGTTTTTATGCTGTTTGTAGTATCAATAACTACATTACATTATAATGGTAAAGAAATAGATACATCTAGTTTAATAAATATTAATGAGTGCTCACAAGCATTTATGGAAAAATATTTTACCGAGATGAGTAAAATAGCTGAAGAGGACAAGCCAAATATTCTTATTGTTATTAGTAAAACTAAAATAGCAACTACGTATGGTGCGAAGAATGTAATTGCTGCACCCAATAATCAATATATTTTGGTTTATGATTCTAAAGAAGCAAAAGATGAGGCTAAAGAAAAGCTAACAAAAGCTAAAGGATTAATTTCGGTAGAAGAAAATATAGAATATAAAATATCTGCATACAATTCTTGGGGTGTAACATCAACAGGAATGGATCAAGCATCAGCAAGACTAGAAGCACGTGCAGGTAAAGATGATATAGTTGTAGCTATAATAGATACAGGTTTGGATGTATCGCTATTTAAGAGTAAGTATCCTAATAAGTTAGCAGGTACATATAACGCTCTTACTAATAGTACATCACAATCTGCAATGACAGATGAAAATAGTCATGGAACACACATAGCAGGAACAATAGCAGAAAGCACACCATCTAATGTAAAAATACTTCCAGCTAAAGCATCAAGTGGTTCATCTTTAATGACTACAGATATATTAAGAGCAATAAACTATATCGTTAACAACAAAGCAGCTCAAGTAATTAACATGAGTTATGGTTCATATTCACCAGAAAGTTCTACGCATTTAGCAATACAAGCAGCAACTGAAGCTGGAATAATATGTGTAGCAGCTGCAGGTAATGAGGAATTAGCTCAAAAGGCATATCCTGCAGGATATCCAGAAACTATAGCGGTATCTGCAATAGATTCAATGAATTCAATAGCTACATTCTCTAATGTAGGTTCTAATATAGATTTTGCAGCACCAGGAGTAAACATTAATAGCATAAATGGGTACAAAAGCGGTACTTCAATGGCTACACCACACGTTGCAGCAGCAGTGGCTATAGTTAAGAGTTATAATAAAAACTTTACTAAAGAACAAGTAATGGAAATATTAAAATCTAATGCAGTAGATTTAGGAACTCCAGGTTGGGATTATATATTTGGATATGGGGCAATAAGCTTTAAGGATTTTGATTATTGTACATGTAATTGTGCAACTTGCGATAGCGTTGCGTGTGATGGTTGTGCATGTGTTTCATGTAAACATAAAGATATATCTAAAAATATAACTAGTATCTCTGTTTCAAAACTAGTTCAAGAAACATATAACTATGGAAGTGTTTCTAACTTAGCAAATACAGAGCTTAAATTGTATTATAGTTCAGGTAACTTAACCAAAAAATTAAGTGAGTTAGAAGATGTAACAATAACAGGATATGATCCATATAAATATACAAGTCAAGTGGTAACAATATCATATGCTGGCAAGACTGCACAAGTAACAATTCCAGCAAAAACAGAACCACAATCTTTCTGGACATATCAAGTAATAAGTGGTACAAATATTAAACTTACAGGTATGAAAACAACTCCTGTTAAATGGTTGCATCTACCTGAAAAAATAGCAAGCTATACAGTAACTACAATAGGTAGCAGCTTGTTTAAGGCAAAAGATTTATCTTTAGTAACTATGCCAAGTACAATAACAAGCATAGAAGCTGAAGCATTTGCTGAATCCAAAGTAAGAGAAATAAAAGCGGGAGCTAGTACGTTAACGTTAGGAGCTAAAGCTTTTTCAAAAGCTACTAATCTAGAAAAGATTAATTCGTATGTTAAACTAACGGGAACTGATACATTTGAGGAATGTTATTCATTAACAGATCTAGTATTATCTACAAGTAACACTTCAATACCAAGGGGTTCATTCTATTTATGTACAAATTTAGAAAGTATAACAATACCAACAGCGGTAACAACTATTGGAGATTATGCTTTTACAAATACAAGAATAAACAATTTAACTATACCAAATAATGTAACAAGTATAGGTCAGGCAGCGTTTGCTAATTCTTTTAATTTAGATAATTTAACTTTATCTACAAAATTACAAACGATAGCAGAAGGAGGCTTTGCTTCATGTGCAAATATGCAATCATTATCTATACCAGCAACAGTAACAAGTATAGGTAAAGATGCATTTAGAACTTGTACTGGACTTAAAGCTATTACTGTAGCAAGTGGAAATACATATTATGATAGTAGAGAAAATTGTAATGCATTAATAGATTCAACTACTAATACATTAATAATAGGAACAAATAATACAGAAGTTGTACCAAGTACAGTAAAAACGATAGGTGAGATGGCATTTGCGTTTAATCACTTATTATATGAAATAAAAATCTCTGAAGGTGTAACAACTATAAAGCCAAACGCGTTTTATAATGCATATTATTTACAACAAACTATATTACCAGAAACAGTAACAACAATTGGTACTGGGGCATTTAATTATACTCCGTATTTAACATTATGGGTACATAGTGGTTCTTACGGTAAAACATATGCGGTTAGCAATAGTAGAGCATATAGATGCTATAACCCAAGTAACTTAACAGTAACAGGAATAAAATCATCTTATACAGCTTTTGATAAGGTTTCTACATCGGGTGTATATATAACTGCAAAATATTCAGATTATGATGGTACGAGAACTGAATACATAAGAAGTGGAATAACAATAGGATATACAGGAACTAATACAAGCTTAAGAGCAACTGATACATATGTTACAATAAGTGCATATAATAATGTTGGATATCATATAACAGGAAAAGTTAATGTAACAGTAAATAAAGCAACACCAACTTATACTGTTCCAACAGGTCTTTCAGGAATGGAAGGACAAAAATTATCTGAAATAAAATTACCAACTGGATTTAGCTGGCAATCACCAAATACAGTTTTATCTGGACTAGGCAACAAAACATATAAGGTGGATTATACACCGGCTGATACAGCCAATTATAATACGGTAATAGGAATTGATGTAACTTTAACAGTAGTTTCAGAAAAAACAATAATAACGCCTACAATAACAATTGCAGATAAAGTATACGATGGAAAATTAACTATTGATATAGCCACAGTAAAAGTTGCTGAACTTAAATCTACAGAATATGTAGTAACTTTAGCAACACTGTCTTCGGCAAATGTAGGGACTGTAAATGCGACTATTAAGATACAGCTTACAAACGATAAATTCAAAAATACAGCTTTCCCTGGTAAGGTGCAAGAATATGAAACAACAGTTTCTATGAAAATAATTCCAGCAAAGGTAGCTTATCCAACACGCGTGAATAAGGAATATGTGTATAATGGAAAGGAGCAAACTTTTGAACTAACAGGTTTTGATACAAACATAATGAGTATCACTGGAAATAAAAGAACAAATGCGGGTAGCCAAACAGTTACAATAAAACTTACAAATTCAAATTATACATGGACAGATGGAACTAAAAATAATTTAGCTTTTACATTTACAATAGCAAAAGCAAATATCGTGTATATAGCAGAAGATGGACATTATGTTGTAGATGGAAATGGATACGGTATTAATGTGACTGTAACAAATCCTACAACAGCGACTATAACATATATGGATGCATCAGGAAAGTATACATTAACTACTATGCCAAAGTATACAGCAGCTGGTACATATACAATCAAGTTTAAGATATCTGCAGGAGATAACTATAATGAAGTATTAGATGAACGTAAGGTATATATCTATGCAGAGGGAATAATAAATAAAACAAAAGATAAAGAAGTAATATATGATGGATTAGAACATACATTAACAATGGATATAAATATAGGTGGAGTGACAATTAAATATTCTGTAGGAAATACAAAATATGATTTAGATAAACTACCAATGTTTAAGGATGTTGGAGAATATGTAGTAAACTATAAAATAGAAAAAACAGGCTTACAGACGGTTTATGGAAGCAATAAAGTTAAAATCTATGGAGTGAAAGCAACAGGTAATTCATTAAGAATAGATGGCAAATATCTTAAAATAAAAGATTTTAATGCTAATTATACAGATATTAAAAATAAATTAAATATATATGCACCAAGTTATACAATTCTTGCTCATGATAAAAATGGTGTGGATAAAAATACTAATACAATGTTTACAGGAGATTTTATTTCTATATACATAACTAGTGCTCTA
The DNA here is from genome assembly GCA_045659265.1 of Clostridia bacterium. GTDB lineage: Bacteria > Bacillota > Clostridia > TANB77 > CAG-465 > UMGS1649. Next base: position 7,650 of record JAZOWO010000034.1, read on the forward strand.
GAATTTAAGGAATTTAAATACACTGTAGTAGTATTAGGAGATGCAGATTTAGATGGAAAGATATCTGCGTTAGATTATGTAACAATTAAAAATCATATAATGGGCGCGCAAAAGATAAAAGGCGAAATGGATTTAATAGCTGCGGATGCAGATGATGACGGAAAGATATCTGCTGTAGACTATGTAAGCATAAAGAATCATATAATGAACGGAGGAAAATAATAAATGAAGAAAATATTAACAGCATTAGTTATATGTATGTTTGTATTAACTGCGATAACAGGAAATGTATATGCCAAAGGTTCGGTAAAACCTTCTAAAACAAGTATTACTATTGAAGAAGGCGGATCTAGTACATTTAAGATAACAGCTTCTAATGCAGCAGGAAGAGTGGACATTTCTACGTCCAACTCTTCAGTAGCTAGCATAAATGTAACAAACAAATGGTTAGATAATAACAGTGTTACAGTTACGGTAAAAGGTAAATCTGTTGGTACAGCCACAATAACTGTAAAATTAACAGACGTAGCGACTTATGATAAAGAACCTTTAACTAATACATATAAAATAACAGTAAAGGTAACAGAACCAAAATCTAAAAATAATAACTTGAGTTCTATATCTGTAGATGGATATAAATTAGTTAAGAAAAGCGATACATCATATACATTAGATGTAGGTAATAGCGTTTCTAAAATAACAATTAAAGCTACTGCAGCGGATTCTAAGGCATCTGTATCAGGAACTGGAACAAAATCTCTTAAAACAGGAAGTAATACTTTTAATGTAGTTGTAACAGCCGAATCTGGTGCAAAGAAAACATACACAATAACAGTAAATAGAAAAGATGGATATTATTTAGAAGATTTAGAAGAAGCATTAAAAACAAATGAACCAACAATTAAATTAAGAGATGGAGATAAACTTACATCTGAACATTTAGACAAAATTAAAGCAAGTGGTAAAACAGTTGTATTAAACGCTTCAGATAGCGAAGGAGACTTCACATATTCTTGGAATATAGATGGTACAAAATTATCAACTTATAATGAAACAAATACAAGTATAGATTTTGATTCAAATTATAAAGAGGAAATTGGAAAACTTTCAAATTATGCTGATGGTAAATATATACACTTTGAACAAGCGGGTTCAAGCTTAAGCGGAACAACTGTAAAAATGTATGTAGGAGATAAATATAAAGACGAACATATATTAAATGTGTATCTGTATAATAAAGATAATAATACATTAACACTAGCAACAAATGGAGTTTCAATTCTAAATGGAAATATAGAATTAAATCTTAAGGAATATGGAGATTATATAGTAACAAGAGCAAATATACAAAAAGAAACAAAATCAGAATCTCCAATAACTAGTTTATTAGGTGGAAATGGTAGTGGAATGGCATCTGGAATGGATTTTAAGATGGTAGCTATTATAGAAGCTGGTGCAATTGTACTATTAATATTAGTAGTTATTGCTAGAGGAAAAAGAAAATAGAAACTAAAATATAAACCAGACTCATTTTGAGTCTGGTTTGTTTTGTTATTTTTTAGCTTTAGCATTTCTAGAAAGCTTAACAGCAGTTTTAACAACTTCATATCCGCCATCATAGATTTTAATTTGGTTAGCTTTAATAATATTATCACACATAGCGATAATATTAGTTCTTTCTGTAACAAGCATTTCAGCCATGTTAGTTGCTTGGTTAAATGTTCTGCATTCAATAGTACCATCGCCAATTTCTGCTGAACGAAGAGCTCCATATGCTTCGTGTGCGCCAACTCTTCTAATAAGAAGTTTAGGAACAGGGTAGAACGCAAGCTCGCTTGGCTTAGTTACCATTACATCACATTCGCGCATTAAAAGGTTTGTAGAGTATACAGCCGCAAATATATCGCTGTGTAAAAATACATGTAATCCTTTTAAGTCTTCGTTAAGAGATGCTTCAGCTGCAAATTCGGCTGTTTTATCAAAGTTGTCTGGATGAAGAGTTATTATATCCATAAAGTTAGGAATCTTTTTTGCCAGTTTTTCTAAAACGTCTTTGTGGTCGCCAAGATTTAAGAATATAGTAGCGGTTCCACCTTTAACTCTAGGTATCAGGTGAGAGATAATCTTTTCTATCATTTCAAGACCAGCACCAGCACCACCAACAGGAATCAAAAATCTAACAGGTTTTCTACCAATCATTCTTTCCATTCTGCGTTTGCAATCGTGATTAATATTAGATACAATTTCGTGATCCACATAATGACCAGCAAGTACGATGTCTTTAGAAGGCATTGCTTTAGTTTCACCATCATACATTTCATTTAGAGTTTTATATCCTAAATATGAAGAAGGTGTTTGTACTGTATGAACAGAACCCTCTGCTAAATGAAGTGTCATAGGTAAGTTATCCGGGATAACATTTACAACACAGTTCATGCCAGCATGTACTGCTGCTTGTGCAGGCCAAGAATGGGTGGCGATGAAAGGCAAGTTCTTATCTAAATCTTGATAAGCTCTTGTCATAAGCTCGCTATTCTTTTGGTCTACGGCGTTACGAGAAAGCTTTTTGTACATATTCTTGCTACCAGGTTCCCAAAGCAGTTTATCAAAAAGAGGAATTCTTTGAGATAATCTTGAACCTAAAGAGTATAGATCGTTAAGATATGATATAACCTTGCCACCAGTTGTATCTTCAAACGAGTTTAAATCTAACCAGTAAGGTGTAAACCCAAGAGAGTGAGCACAAGATGCAATGGCAAGTGCTATCCTATAATGCCCAAATCCCATACGAATGTTACCAATAATAACTGGACGTGGTCCTAGTTCTAACGGTTTGTCTGAACGTACAAGATTTTGAATCTTAAAGTATCTAGTTACAATTGGATTGGGTACAGCTTTTAAGTGATAGATTTGCTTAGTATCATCTCCATATTTAAGTACAAAACGGCGTTTGCTGTTTGCTGCGCGTTTGTAATCTGCTTTTTTAATTTCGTTTCCAAATATTTTTTTAGAACGGTCAATCATAATAATTACTCCTTAATTTATTCGTTAATTTTCTTATATAATATCACATGTAAAATTTTAATACAATAAGATATAAAGTTCTTTCTTAATAAACATAAATTGACATAAAACTTGACTAATTTTACAATGTGATATACAATAAATATATTATTTGGAGGAATTATGGGATTGATATATGGAGTAAATCCAGTAAAAGAAGCAATAGAAGCTGGAAAGACAATAAATAAATTATATGGTTCAAAAGGAAGTAAAGAAGTATATGAGTTATTAAAGCTTGCTAAGTCTAAAGGAATAGTAACTGTAGAAGCAGATAAGATAAAATTAGATAAGATGATAACTACTGAAGGTGAGAAGCTTAAAAACTCACAAGGTATAGTTGCTTCTGTTACAGATTATGAATATTATGAAATAGAAGATATATTAGAATATGCAAATAGCAAGAATGAAAAACCATTTGTACTTATATTAGATAAAATAGAAGATCCACACAATCTTGGCGCTATAATACGTAGTGCAGAGTGTATGGGAGTACATGGTATAGTAATTCAAAAAAGAAATGCATGTCAAATTACAGATGTAGTAGAAAAGACAGCAGCGGGTGCTGTTAATTATATGAGAGTTGCAAGAGTAACTAATATAACAAGAGCAATAGAAGAATTAAAAGAAGCTGGGCTTTGGATATATGGATTAGATATGGAAGGGGCTACTACAATATATGAAACAGATTTAACTGGAGCAATAGGAATAGTAGTTGGTAATGAAGGCGAAGGAATTTCAAGACTAGTTAGAGAAAACTGTGATGGCATAATAAAGATACCTATGGTTGGTAAAACAGAATCGTTAAATGCTTCTGTAAGCGCAGCTATAACTATATATGAAATAAAAAGACAAATGGATAAGAAATAGTATATATAAATGTACATATAATAAGGATGATTTTGAGATAAAAATTATCCTTATTTTTATATTAAAAAGAAAAATAAAATTTTGTAATATTTTTGTAACAGTTGTGTTGAAAAAATTGAAAGTGATAGTTATAATAATAATGGTGAAGCTACTACAGCATTACATAACATATGATAAATAAGCAAATAACTACATATTAGAGCATAATGGTAGTTACTTTTTTATTCTAAAAATGAATAAAATTATTTACATAAAAATGTAATAAAAATCACCTTTTAACACGAACAAAAAAATAAAATAAAAATTTTAGAAAAAATATGATTTTTTTGTTGACAAATAATAATTGCTGTGTTAGAATAAGTCTTGTCGCTAACGAGTGACAAAAAGCACATTGAAAAATAAAGAGTAAAACAAGCCAAGTAAAGATGGGGTTATGGAAAACATAACAACCACGTTAATTTTATTAAAACAAAGTAATTTAAGAGATAGCTAACGTTATCTTGAGAGAATTTAAGACAAGAGTTTGATTCTGGCTCAGGATGAACGCTGGCGGCGCACTTAAGACATGCAAGTCGAACGAAAATACAATGTACAGAAGTAAGTTTGAACAATTAGCTTGCTAAGAGGGATTTCTCATGGAAGTTTTTTGTATTTTAGTGGCGGACGGGTGAGTAATACGTAGGTAACCTGCCTAGAAGAGGGGGATAACACTCAGAAATGGGTGCTAATACCGCATAAGACCACAGTGTCGCATGACACAGGGGTCAAAGGAGAAATCCGCTTTTAGATGGGCCTGCGGCTGATTAGTTAGTTGGTAAGGTAACGGCTTACCATGACGATGATCAGTAGCCGAGCTGAGAGGCTGGCTGGCCACATTGGGACTGAGATACGGCCCAGACTCCTACGGGAGGCAGCAGTCGGGAATATTGGACAATGGAGGAAACTCTGATCCAGTGACGCCGCGTGAAGGAAGAAGGTCTTCGGGTTGTAAACTTATTTTGTCAGGGAAGAACAAAATGACTGTACCTGAAGAAAAAGCACCGGCCAACTACGTGCCAGCAGCCGCGGTAATACGTAGGGTGCAAGCGTTATCCGGATTTACTGGGTGTAAAGGGCGAGTAGACGGTTATCTAAGTCGGTTGTGAAAACTTAGTGCTCAACATTAAGCGTGCAACCGAAACTAGACTACTAAGTCGGAGGCCAAGCGGTCTTAGGAAGACAAATT
>JAZOWO010000035.1:0-11704 GCA_045659265.1 Clostridia bacterium
CCTTTTTGCATGCAAAAAAGCAAAGCAGCACATACTTCTTAAGTATGTGTTACTTTGCTAGTTTCTATTTTAATTTGAGGCGCAAAAAACGCTTCTAATGTTTGTTCATTAGAAAGTATTGTGTGTGTGTGTGTGTGTACAGCCGCAAGGCTTTCAGCGTTTTTTATCATTTGTTAACCCTCTCTCTATATATTCTATTACATTCAATAAAGATTTGCAACCTTTTTGCTTTATTTTAAATAAAAGCACCCTTGTACAATAGTTCAAGAGTGCCTTTATTTAGCAACTCGTTTTGAGTCTCATTCCTCTGATGCTGTCGCGTGTAAAGATATCTCCGTAGGTCAGATTCAATGCATACATAATACTATGGTTACAACCTTTCTGAAGCATTCCATCAAGATTATATCTCTTGAAATCGCTTACTTTTAAGGTACAAGCTTGTTCCATTGTATAGTGCATCTTTTCTTCTACGAGCCACTTAACAGCGGCAATGATTTTTTCCTCTTTCCACGCCCTTACTTTCATAATCTCCCATTCTTTAAATCTGTACTCAATAACAGGAGCTATGATAGTATAGATGTCATCTTCAGCTTTGAGAATCCTAGAGCCTCCGTGCTTGATAATCGTTCGAGCGGTAAACCGTCTTAAGTCTTCCTTCGAGTATGGATCAATGCCTTCCTTTGCCATAGCCCAGAGAATGAACTCTTTCTGGTTTTCCTTGTCCTCCCAAAATTGCGGTTCGACCTTTCTTAGCTCCCACGCTCTTATGTCCATTTCAGGGAAACAGTAATTTAAGAGTTTGTATTCTTTCATGTCGAAAAACTTTCTGAAGCCTCCCATATTGAGTTCCATGAAGAATTTGTGGTCTAAGGATATTATATCTTTTCGCGTAAGTTTGAGTTCTTTAAGGAATACGTGCCGTACGATTTCTTTGATGGTGTCCTTATCTAAGTAGTTATTAGGAAATTTCTTAAGTTCCCTATCCCGAACCAAGTTATACACATCCATCGTGCTAAGTTTTGTGTAGTCTCTTTTTATATATTTGCGTCTTTTTCTCATATTCTACCTCCAAATTATTTTTAGTGCTAAAATATAAACTACTCCTATATTATACCATAAGAGTAGTTTGCTTTTCAATATTATGTAAACATTTATATTGCTTTTATGTAACTTTTACATTCTTCTAACTTGTTTAATTTTTCCCAATTATATTCGTTATGTCCAAAATGACCATATGCAGCAGTTTTGCTGTATATTGGAGCTCTTAGACCTAATTCTTTAATTATGTTAGCTGGTCTAAAATCGAAAACATTATCTATTAACTCAAGAATTTTAGACTCATCTATTTTGCTTGTTCCAAAAGTATTTACATTTATAGAGACCGGTTTTGCTACACCTATTGCATAGGCAACTTGTATTTCACATTTATCTGCAAGTCCCGCTGCTACTATGTGTTTTGCAACATATCTAGCATAATATGCTGCACTTCTGTCTACCTTTGTTGGATCTTTACCAGAAAATGCTCCACCGCCATGTGGTGCATACCCTCCATATGTATCTACTATTATCTTTCTACCTGTTAGTCCACTATCCCCAGCTGGGCCGCCTATTACAAAGTTGCCAGTTGGATTAATATATATCTTTATATTTTCATCCATAAGTTCAGATGGAATAATTGGTTTAATTACATAGTCTATAATATCTTTTTCTATTCTATCATGTGGAATATTATCATCGTGTTGTGTAGATACAACTATAGTATCTATTCCTACAAACTTGTTATTATTATCATATTTGGCTGTTATTTGAGTTTTACCATCAGGTCTTAGATAATCTATTACTTTACTTTTTCTTACTTCAGTTAGCCTTACAGCAAGCTTGTGAGCATAATATATAGCTGCTGGCATAAATACTTCTTCTATTTCATTAGTTGCATACCCAAACATCATTCCTTGATCTCCAGCACCTAATGTATCTTCCATAGTATTTTCCTTGCTTTCTTTAGCATTATCTACCCCTAATGCTATATCTGCACTTTGGTTATGTACGTCTATTAATATATCTACATTGTTTCCGTTAAATAAATATTCATCTTTATCATAACCAATTTCTAATATTTTTTCTCTTGCAACCTTTTCTATATCTACATTTGCATTACTTGTTATTTCTCCCATTATTAATAATCTTCTGTTAGACACTGAACATTCACAAGCCACTCTAGAATTTTTATCTCCACTAAAATATGCATCTAATACCGCATCGCTTATTTGGTCACACACCTTATCTGGATGACCCTCTGTTACTGATTCTGATGTAAATAATTTCATAATATTTCCTCCTTTATTTATTTTATATTTATAATATAGTTAAAATAAAAAACACCCTAGTTTAACCTAGAGTGTTAATTTCCTCATCTTTCGGTTAAACCGCAGGATTTAGCACCTAACTAAATAGGTTGCTGGACTTCATAGGGCCTGTTCCCTCCATCACTCTTAATAAGGTTGTTATTTAATTCTATATTCATTATATACTTTAATTTCTTTTTGTCAATAATTATTTAGCTTTATATTCTACTTTTCCATTTAAGCACTTAACACTACAATTTACTTCGCCTATTAACCAATCTTCAGCTTTTATTACTTTATTCCACATTTCTATTGTACCATTATATTCTACTTCTGATATACTAGTTCCCGTAATTGCAAATATACCAATACTTTCTAATGTAGCTGGTAAATACAGTTTCTTTATATTTTTATAATTATACAAAGCATAATCTTGTATATTTTTTATACCCTCTGGCACTCTAATCTCGTCGATTTCTATACCATTTACTAATAATTTAGCTGCCCCACTATGGCTAGGAACATCATAAAGCATATTATAATATACGCTAAAAAATCTATCTAAAGTTCCTATATAATTTACTTCTTTAATCTTCGCATTCTTGAATGAATTTCCACATATTTTAGATATATTTTGGTTTAATGTTATTTTTTCTAACTCGCTATTATCTGTAAACAAACTGTCTATTTCATTTACAGTAGCTAAAAATATTATTTCATTAAAAGATATATTGGCAAATGCTTTCTTGTCTATCTTATTAATAGTTGTTGGAATGACAACTGTTCCAACTGACATATTATCTTGAAAAACTCTGTTTTTTATTTCGGTAATATCCGAAGATATAACAACATCAATTTTTTCTTTAACATCTTTTAGTTGTTCAAGTCTGTCATCTACATAATTAATTATTCTTTTGCTATATAGCGTATCCCATTTATGTATTACTTCATTAAAATTAGTTCCAGATTTATAATATCCTGCATCTACAAAAATCCCCTTGTGTTTTAGTGTTACTACTATATCTTTGTTAAAATTAGTTATCCAATATTTACTCGTATCTACACCCTCGTTTTGTAAAGACTTAATAACAAATTCTAGGATTTCTATATTATCCTTTTTTCCTATTGAAAGAGCTTTGGCCTTTAAGCTAGTTACTTGTTTCTTCACTTCTACAAGTTCTTTTTCAAGTTTAATATCTGTTTCACTTTTTAGCACTTTACCATTATTATTAACTTTAATGATAGCAACAGCTAAAACAATTAAAACAACAAAAAAACTAATTCCTATTATCTTTCTTTTTGTTCTCTTTCTCATTTACCTATCCTCATAACTTTTAGCTATTCTTTCGCGTTCTCTTTGCTTTTCCATAGAAATTCTTTCTGCGCTATATTCATCTTGTTCTAATGATTTATGATGTTTATAGAAACCTATAATATCTTTTAATACTCCTAGTCTTGATGGATTAGAAGAACTATATATTCCACCATGAGTAGAACCTTTATATATTTTGCTGCTTATGTTATATCCATTTTCAATATAATATGCTAAACAATTTTCATATCTATCTGCTAAATCTTTTCCCCATATAGCTCTTTGTTCTTTTCCTTGCTTAACTCCCGTTGCTCTTACTAAATACGACATATCATGCATTGGGGCAATAACTTGTGTTTTATCTGTAGGATTCCCTTTTTCATCTCTTTTTACTACTATACCTTCAGTATCAAATTCCCATGCTTCTTTATTTGCCTCAAGTTCTGCAACATAATATGCAAACTCTATTTTCTTGTACGCTTCTAAATTAAATTCTTTACCAAATAATCTCTTAAAATCTTTAGTTCCAAATGGATATTCTAATTCATCTGTTGGGATTGGAATAGTGCCTGCAGCACCACCAATTAATGCTCTATCCACTACCTCTGGATGTAACATTGCAAATCTTTGTGCAAACACACCAGAAGATGAATAACCATTAAGAAAAACTTTTTCTTCAGTTGTTTTTTTGTATTCTTGTTCTATTAACTCTCTTGCTTCTTTTAACGTATCTAGTACTCTCAAATCTACTCTATCAAAATCTATAGGATAGTCGCCTTCAAAGCATTCTCTAGAGAGTTGTTGGTAATACGGTCTTCCGCCTTTTACATCTGGAACAAATGGAATTAATATTGGTGCGTCATCCACAATCTCTACTGTTCCTCTTAACCCTTCTATTACTCTATCTGCAATTCTTATTGGATCATTAGTACCTTCGTAGTTAACACTTTCTAACACTACATTTTTACCATTATCCAACGTTTTTGGTACGACTAATATATATGGCAATGCATTATCTCCATTTGGTTTTAGTACCAAATGGCCAATAAACTTCTTTCCTTTTGAGTTAATATATTCCTTTGTCATATTTCACCTCTAATATACAGTTATACTATCACAAAGGTAAACATTTAGCAACATTAAACATATACTGTATTATATAAAATACAGGTGATATTATGGAAAATTTTTGTTATTTCTTAGCAGTTAGATTTAAGGTTTGTCAAAGTGGTGTCCCAATAGTTTCAGAAAAGATATACACCAATCTTTCCAAAGACACAATAATAGATTTATATTACGGCTATACAATAAATTTACACAGTGCGTCTAACGATTCGCTAACCGTATTAATAACTAATGCTACTCTAAATCTCAACCTTACCTTTACAATAAATAACGGTGAAACAATACTTATAGACCTACCATTAGATAGTGGCACTTTCAAAGTACAACTATTTGCTTCAAGCAGATGTTGCGCGTTGGTTTAGGAGGTATTATGGAGAATCAAAATATAAATATTAGTATAAATGATTGCTTGTGTTGCAAATGCAAAACATGCAACAAAATGATAACAGATATTCTAAATCAAAATAATACATACCTAACCCTTCAAAATGGATATTATCTAACTGTATTAAATGTAGAAACAAATTATATAGTAATCTCTATTAACAATGGAACCATATATATAATTAGACGAATCTACATAGGTTTACCAATAAAAATATGTGTACCAAACTGCAATTGCTGTACACATACCCTTACAATAATATTAAACAGCATAACGTAATACGCTATGCTGTTTAAATTAATATTTTATTTTATTCATCCACTTGTTATATATTCCAATGAGCCTTATATAAAGCAACTGCCGTTTCAGGACTATCTACTCCCTCTTTATTTTTAATTGGAGCAAATTCGTGTTCTCTTAAGCTTCTTAGAAGTAACATATCTTCTACTTTGCTAAACGCATCAAATATAAACGCTTCAAATTTATATGCGTTAGGAGCTTCTGGAACAAATTCTGAGCCATTTTCATCTATGTAGTTACTCTTTTTATGTGCTGCGTGGTAAGGCAATTTTTCGTGCCCTATAAGCTCTAGTGCTTCTATATTAAATAAATTACATAGTATGTGAGATTCTCCATATAAAAGTTCGCCATTATCATCTCTTAGGTTTGCCATTTCTTCAGATATTTCAGAATATTCTATAACGCTTGGTCTACCATTTCTCTTACAGAACACACCAACTTTTTCTTGTGGGTTTGCTTTAACAACTGTTTTAGATGCTGCCTTAACACCCTTGTCCGCTGCCATACCAATAAATAACGGATCTACTACATTAAGTAATATGTTATCTATTCCACCAATAAATATCCATTCTATTCCTCGTTTAGACATATCCTTAACTATGTTGTTTTTGTCCATAGCTTCGAATATACCACCATGTCCATCTGCAGCTTCTCTTACCATAGATTTAGTTTCAAGAAGTATTTTACCATCTTCTCTTATCATTGGAAGTTCGCCTTGTTTAAAGAATGCTACATATTCTTTTGGATAACCAAAATAGTTGTTGGCTTCAAAGAAATTAACTGTATCGTCATTGTTTTCACGACTAGTCATAATATACCAAGGAATATATGCGTTATATTTTGCATATGCTCTTTTTAATGTTTCACAAGTAATTTCAAATAAAGATTTAGTTTCTCCAACTTCTACCATATATGTTCCTTTAGGTCCAGAATGTCCAAGTCTTGTTCCTTGACCGCCAGCCATAGTAACACTTGCAAATTTACCTGCTCTTAAAATTTCTTCACCTATAGCTATGTATTTAGCATTTTCTTCTTCAGATAATTTTAATCTATCTACATATGCCATTGGTTCTATTAAATCATCTCCTGTAGATATATCGTTTCTTCCATCATAAAGTTTCTTTGCAAGATCTAAATCTAAAGTCTCAAGTCTTGTTAAAAGCTTTTCTCTTTCTTCATCACTTAATTCTCCTGCAAATGCTACTAAATGTTCTTGCTCGTAAGCTGCAAGTTTTGTTTTAATTTCTTCTAATTTACTCATATTTTACCTCTTTCTTATTTTATTTATTTTTGTATTAATGTAATGCATTGTATAATTCAGTTGCAGTATAAGGACTATCTGCTCCCTCTTTATTTTTTACAGGAGCGAATTCTTTGTTTCTATCCACTCTGTAAATCATTACATCATCTACCATATTAAAATAATCAAATATGAAGCATTCATATTTGAATAGATTTGGATCTGTTGCTATTACAAAATTTCCATCTCTATCTATATAATTTAAACTTTTATGTGCTCTGTGTATTGGTAATCTTTCATCTTGTATTTTTTCTAAAAGTTCAATACTTAATAAATGGTTTACTATATTCGCATCTTTGTATAAAAGGCTTCCATCATTAGCTTTAGCATTTCTCATCTCATCATCCATTTCAGAATATTCTACTATGCTTGGTTTACCACCTCTTTTGCAGAACACCCCTACTTTTTCATTAGGTATTGTTTTTTCTATAGACTTCACACCGTTAAATGTATTGCTTCTAGCAGTTAAACCTATATACATTTCATCTGCCATATTTACAAGAATGTTATCTACACCTGTAACTAGCACCCATTTAACACCATCTGCTTTAAGTTTGTTTGTTATTCCGTTTTTTGAAAGTGCATTAAATATGCCACCATTACCGTCCGCTGCTTTGAACACTTTATCTTTAGACTCTAATACAAGATTTCCATCTGTATCTGTTATTGGAAGCTCACCTTGTCTAAAGAAAGTTACTTTTTCTTTTGGATAACCAAAATAATTGTTTGACTCAAAGAAAGCTACTGTTTCTTCGTGATTTGCTACACTAGTCATAACATACCAATTAATATATACACCATATTTTTCATATGCAGCTTGTAGATTTTCTATAAATATTTGGAAGATATATTTATCCCCTGTATTTAAAGCTAACTTAAATGTTCCTTTAGGTCCAGTGTGTCCAAGTCTTGTTCCTTGGCCACCTGCCATCGTTATTACAGCGTATTCTCCATTGGAAATTATATTTCTTCCTAAAGCTTGTATTTCTCTTTTTTCATCAGCGGAAAAATCTGTATCTGTAACACTTGTAACTGGTGTAATTTCACCTAAATTTATTTGTTCTTTAGAAACCTTTGCAAGACTTATTGCTTGTTCAAAATCTATTTCAGATATACTTTGTAATAATTCTTGTTTTTCTTCATCTGTTAGCCCATTATATGATACTAACAAATGTAATTGGTTATATTTCTTTAATAATTCATGTGCTTGTTCGTAAGTCATGGCTATTCTCCTTATTTAACATTTATACATTCTAATGTATCTTTAGCTATCATATACTCTTCTTCTGTTGGAATTATATATGCAATTACACGAGAATCTTCAGTAGATATCTTTCTCTCTTCAGATTTTACATTGTTTAATTCTTTATCTATTGAAAGACCAATAAATCCTAATCTTTCACATACTTTAGTACGTACATTTATTTGGTTTTCTCCAATTCCACCTGTAAAGACTATAGCATCTATTCCAGACATTTTAGCAGCGTATCTTGCTACATATTCTGCAACTTTAGATGTAAATACATCTACTGCAAGACCTGCTTCTTCATTTTCTTCAGATACAGATTCTATATATCTAAAGTCTGGTGCAAGACCAGTCATTCCAGATAAACCAGATTTTCTATTTAATATGCTTTCCATATCTTTTGGAGATATGTTTTCTTTATCCATAATATATGTAACTACTGAAGGATCTAAATCTCCAGAACGAGTTACCATTGCTATTCCACCTAGCGGTGTTAATCCCATACTTGTATCTACACATTTGCCACCATCTACTGCAGATATACTTGCACCTTGACCTAAATGGCAAGTTACTATTTTTAATTCTTCTATAGGCTTATTTATTAACTCTGCAAGTCTATTTGCTACATATTTGTGTGATGTTCCGTGCGCACCATATTTTCTAATACCATATTTTTCATAGTATTCTTTAGGTATTGGATACATATATGATTCTTTTGGCATTGTTTGATGGAACGCTGTATCAAAAACGGCTGTCATTGGAGTTCCTGGCATTAGTTCAAGACAAGCTTTTATTCCCATAACGGCTGCTGGATTATGTAGTGGTGCAAACACTGCGCATGCTTCAATATCTTCAATTACTTTTTCATCTATTAATACTGAACCTTTAAATATTTCTCCGCCATGTACTATTCTATGGCCTACACCTTTTATCTCGTCTAAACTAGAAATAGTGCTAAACTGTGGATCTAATAGACAGGCTATAATTTGTTTGAGCGCTTCATCATGAGTTTTTACGCCACGGTTTATGACTACCTTTTCCCCTCCTACTTTATGAGTTAGGAAGGCTTCGTCTTCCCCTATTCTTTCATAATTACCTTTTGCTAGAACATTTGATGTTTCCATATCTATTAATTGGTATTTCAAAGATGAACTACCACAGTTTAACACTAATATCTTCATATATATATATTTCCTCCTAATTATTTAATTAAAGCCATAGTTTCTCTAGCTATCATTAATTCTTCTTCAGTTGGAACTATCCAAACTTTAACTTTAGAGTTTGCACTAGAAATTTCTTTTTCTTCTGCTCTTGTTTTGTTTAGTTCTTTATCTAGTTCTACTCCCATAAATCCTAATCTTTCACAGATTAACCATCTTTCTTTTTCGCCTCTTTCACCAACACCAGCTGTAAATACGATTACATCTGCACCGTTTAATGCAGTAGCCATGTTAGCTATATATCCTGCTATTTTATATGTATAATGGCTCATAGCAAGAATAGCTTTTTCATCTCCATTATGTATAGCTGCTTCAATATCTCTATTATCTGCAGATACACAAGACATTCCTAAAAGACCAGATTTTTTATTTAATATTGTTTCCATTTCCTTAGGAGAAAGATTTTCTTTATCCATAATGTATGTAACTACTGAAGGATCTAAATCTCCAGAACGGCTTCCCATAGGGATACCAGCAAGTGGTGTAAGACCCATACTTGTGTCTACACATTTACCATTCTTAACTGCAGATATACTTGCACCTTGACCTATGTGACAGCTTATTACTTTAAGGTCGTCACGTCCCATTATTTCTGCTATTCTTCCTGTTACATATTTATGTGATGTACCATGTGCACCATATTTTCTAACACCATATTTTTCATAATATTCATATGGTATTGGATACATGTAGCTTTCTTTTGGCATTGTTTGATGGAATGCTGTATCGAATACTGCTACATTTGGTTTACCTGGAAGTGCTACTTTACAAGCATCTATTCCTTGTAGGTGAGCTGGGTTATGTAGTGGTGCATATTTAACTGCATCTCTTATTCCTTCTACTACGCTATCATCTATTATTACAGAAGATGTAAATCTTTCACCGCCGTGAACAACTCTGTGTCCTATAGCGTCGATTTCATCTAATGTAGATATAACAGCTATACCTGGTTCTACAAATTTAGACATTGTAAACTTAATAGCTTCTTCATGGTTTTTAGCTGGTTGTTCATAAACTTTCTTTTCATCACCAAATTTGTGAGTTAAGAATGAACCTTCCATACCTATTCTTTCATAATTTCCTTTACATATAACTTCATCATTATCCATGTTTATTAATTGGTATTTAAATGATGAGCTTCCACAATTTAATACTAATATTTTCATTTATTATTCTCCCTTCAATTATATAAAATTTACGAGCATATTATATCACATACATATATAAAATGGCAAGAAACTTTATTCTAATAAAAATTTTTCATCGTTTACTTGTTCTTGAAGTTTTTCTAATTCCTTTATATTTTTATTATCTTGTAAAACTCTCATTTGTCTTTTAGCAGAATTGTTTAGTTTTATCAATCTATCAACTTGAGGAATTTTATTTTCTATTAGCTCAGCATTAATGTTTTGCAAATTATTTAATATAACTAAATGTAATAAATCCGTATAATCTCTAATGTTGCCTTTTTTAGAAAGTTCTGGATTACTCTCTCTCCACTGTTTTGC
This sequence comes from Clostridia bacterium, assembly GCA_045659265.1. GTDB lineage: Bacteria > Bacillota > Clostridia > TANB77 > CAG-465 > UMGS1649. The sequence goes on from JAZOWO010000035.1 coordinate 10,742, forward strand.
TGTCATACCAAACAATGCTACATTAAGCACATCTGCTTCTTCTGAATAAACATATTTCAATTGTTCCTCGGTAAGAGTAGGTACTATATATTCTTTTATTGCATCTGTTTGAACTGCGTAATTTAATTTAGCAAGAATTCTGTTTGCCTGCCAGTCTAATTTTTGTTGATAAGCCTCATTGTTTTTTAATCTTTCAAATTCAGTTATCAAATACAATTTAAATTCTGGTGACAACCAACTAGCAAATTCAAAGGCGATATCAGGATGAGCATATGTTCCTATGCTATATCTACCACCTTTAGAAACAATTCCTATTGCATTAGTCCTTTTTATCCATTGTGTAGGAGACATTGCAAACGAATTTTTCCCATATTCAGTTTTAATTTGGTCGAATTCGACCAAATTAAAATCCACATTATGAATTTGTTCCCATAAACCTATATAATCTATTGTTGTAATTCTTCTAAGCCAATTCTTAACCGTAAATGATGGATCTGATGAATTTTGATATTTTGCCAAATCAGTAAGTGATATATAATTAACATTTCCAACTCTTAAAATTCCTATTTTATTTTCTTTTACTATTATTTCAGTACTTACAACTTTTGTCTTCATATTTTTCCCTCCATTAATTTGTATTAACATATTATAAATCCAGAACAAATGTTTGTCAACACTTATTCTGGATTTTGCCTATTTAATATAATTTACATTTTATTTTCACTACCTAAAACATTTACTATTTTATGTTTTACCATATCTTTTACAGCAGTTCTTGCTTTACCAAGATAAGTTCTAGGATCAAATACTTCTGGAGATTCTGTGAAGCATTCTCTAATATTTGCAGTCATTGCTAAACGTATATCTGAATCTATGTTTATTTTACATACACCATATTTAGCTGCTTCTCTTAAAAGTTCTTCTGGAACACCTTTAGCTCCTGGAATATTTCCACCATATTTA
>JAZOWO010000036.1:0-2553 GCA_045659265.1 Clostridia bacterium
CCGTAGGATATTTTTCAGATGAAAAAATACAAGATTTATTAATAAGAATTCTATTAAAAGATTTAAGATGTAATATAAATGTAAAAACTATAAATAAAGTTTTTAAAAATCTAATACCACAACATGAAATAATGTTAGCAAGTAAATTTGAAGGAAAATTAAAAGGAAAAGTAAGTATGAGTTTAAAGCTAGATGGTATTAGATGTAGTGTATTAATAGATGAAGATGGAAATTTAAAATATCTAAGCAGACAGGGGCAGGAAATAAAAGGATTAAATGAAATAAGTAAGGAATTTAAAAAATTAGGATTAAAAGGTTATTTTGTTGATGGCGAACTTATTCGTAAAAATATAGATAATTTACCTTCTGATGATAATTTTAGATTGACTACTAAAATCGTAAATAGTAAATCCAATAATAAAGTTGGATTAGAGTTTGTAATATTCGATATGACGCCGATAAAAAATTATTATGAAGGAATATGCAAAACACCATATATTGAAAGATTAGATATGATGGAACAATTAATTGATGAAAGTGATTTGATAAAATTAGTTCCAAAATTCGGAATAACAGATGATATAGAGTATATTTATGAAGTATTAGATATAGTTATAAACAATGGAGAAGAAGGATTAATTTTAAATACATTAAATGGAGTTTATGGATTTGGAAAGAGAAGTAAAGATATATTGAAAGTTAAGAAAATGCATACAATTGATATAAAATGTTTGAGAATAGAAGAAGGAGAAGGGAAATATAAAGGTAAAGTAGGGAAAATAATATGCAATTATAAAGGATATGAATTAGGGGTTGGAAGCGGATTTAATGATGAAGAAAGAGAATATTATTTTAATAATCCAGATGAAATAATAGGCCATATAATTGAAGTTCAATATTTTGAAGAATCCAAAAATAGTAATGGAGAATTGAGTTTAAGATTTCCAATCTTTAAATTCGTAAGAAATGATAAAGATGAAGAATCTTATGATTAAAAAATAAAAATAAATTATTAATCATTGTAACAAATAATTAATAAAGTTCATACAATATAGTATAAGGAATGGTAATAAATTCCTTATCAAATGAATATAGAATATAAAGGGGTTGATTGTATGTCAAAAACAAATATAGATTTAGTAACCGAATTATGGGATGATGATTGGGCTGGTTTTAGCGAAGAAGAACTATCAGAAATCTTAGATTTTTGTTTAGAAATGGATGAAACTTTATCAGAAATATTAGATTTAGATGAATAAAATATAAAAGGGTACTTACCCTTTTATATTAAAATAAATAAAAAAAAATATAAAAAGGAGAATGGATATGGCTAATACAAATATGATAGGATTACAAGGAAGAATAAATAGAATAGATGTAAGAAGAGGATTATCAAAAGCTAATGCACCATTTGCATCATATACATTTACGTTAGATATAGATGGAGATTTAGTAAAAGTTGAAAGTTTTGCAATGAAATTAAAAGCTAATGGAGAAGAAAATACGGCCTATAAAGGATTAGAGACGTTATTAAGAGAAGCAAAAGCATTATACAAAACAGTTAGAGAAGTTGGAGCAGATAAAGCAGAAGCTATAGAAGATGAAACAATTGTAGAAAATATAGACGAATGCGATGCTTTAGATTGTCAAAACTGGAAACAATTTATATATACGAGATTTGAAGAAAATGCCTATGCTAAAGATGGTCAAATGGTTAGAGGAGTAAAAATTGTAACAGCAAGACCAAAGAGAGTAGATGAAAATAAGAAAGCATATACACCTGTGAATCAATGGGAAATAAGCGGAGTAATAACTAAAGAACCAGTAATGAAGGAAATGGACGAAAAAGAATTTCTTGAAGTGGTAGTAACAATTCCTATATATAACGAAGCTTATGGAGAAAGACAAGAATCAGTAACATTACACGAGGTAACTTTACAAGCACATTCTGACGAAGCAATAGAATATATAATGGATACATTTAATCAAGGTATGTTTGTTTATCTAAATGGTAAAATAGTTAGAACAGTTGAAAGAATAGAGATAGAAAGTTTTGATGTAGAAACAGGAAGAGGATTCGGTAAAAAAATAGAAAAACAACCTAATTATTCAACTAAAGTAACAGAATATTTTGAAATATTAGGTGGATGGGAATTAGAAGAAGAAGAATATATAGATGAACCAAGTTTCAATATGGAATTATGGAAAGCAGCTAAAGAAGAAAAAGAAGAAAAAGAAAGAAAAATGTTAGAAGGAGATTCAGCACCACAAGAACCACAAAGAGGATTTAGAAAAAAAGATGCTAATATAGATAAACCTAAAACTAAAAAAACACAAATGCCATTTTAAAAATAAATAATTAATTAATGGAACAAATAAAAGATTAATAACATATATTATAGTATAAGGAAGAAATTCCTTATACTATATAATCATAAATTAAGGAGAAGAGAGAATATGAAAATATTAAATAAAAACATAGACAATACAACAATAAACAAAATAGTAGAAATGGGATATAGAAATGAAAGAGATTTTATTATAATCATCAAA
>JAZOWO010000037.1:0-2658 GCA_045659265.1 Clostridia bacterium
GAAAAAGATATAACAACTACATTCCCTGAAGAATATGGTAACCAAGATTTAGCTGGAAAAGAAACAATATTCAAAATTAAATTACATGAAATAAAGAAAAAAGAATTACCAGCACTTGATGATGAATTTGCAAAAGACGTATCAGAATTTGATACATTAGCAGAATACAAAAATTCATTAAAAGAAAAATTAGCTAAAAATAAAGAAGCAGCAGCTAAAGCTGAAAGAGAATCTAAAGCAGTAGAAGCTTTAATTAAAGAATTAGATGTAGAAATACCAGAAGTTATGATTCATAACCAAATTCACAATATGATTCATGAATTTGAACAAAATCTAGCATACCAAGGTATGACTCTAGATCAATACATGGAAATACTAAATATTGACCACAAAGCATTACATGATCAATTCGAAGAACCAGCAGTAAGAGATATCAAATTAAATCTTGCTATGGAAGAAGTAGTTAAAGCAGAAAACGTTGAAGTAACTGACGAAGAAGTTATAGCAAAAGTTGAAGAATTATGTGCAGCTTATGGTCAAGATGCAACTTCTATGAAAGAAAATGAAAATGTAAAAGGATACATGAGAACTAAATTAAAACAAGAAAAAGCTATGAACGTAGTAGTAGAAAACGTTAAAGAAAAATAGTTTTTATTGGAGGTAAAGATATATATGAAAAATAGTTTAGTACCAATGGTTGTTGAACAAACAAGCAAAGGTGAAAGATCATATGACATTTACTCTAGACTTCTAAAAGAAAGAATAATATTCTTATCTGAAGAAGTAAATGATGTAACAGCCTCTTTAGTAGTAGCACAATTACTATTTTTAGATGCTGAAGATCCAGGTAAAGATATACATTTATATATTAACAGTCCTGGTGGTAGTGTTACAGCTGGTATGGCTATATACGATACTATGCAATATATCAAATCTGATGTATGTACAATATGTATTGGTATGGCAGCAAGTATGGGAGCATTCCTTCTTGCAGCTGGTAAAAAAGGTAAAAGATTTGCATTACCAAATAGTACAATAATGATTCACCAACCTTTAGGTGGTGTTCAAGGTCAAGCTAGTGACATTAAGATTCATACAGATTATTTATTAATGATTAAAGATAAATTAAATAGAATTTTAAGTGAAAATACTGGCAAGCCATTAGAACAAATCGAAAAAGATACAGATAGAGATAACTTCCTATCTAGCAAAGAAGCCAAAGAATATGGCTTAATTGATGAGGTTATGACAAGTATTAACGAGTTATAATATAAGGAGATAAATATATGGCAAAGAAAACAAATAATGGTAACAATGATTATGATATATTTTGTTCTTTTTGTGGAAGATTTAAAGATGAGGTCGGCAAGATGATTGCCGGCCCTAATGGCATCTTTATATGTGAAGATTGTATAGATGTATGTAATAAGGTAATATTAGAAGATTTAATGCTTGGCGAACAAGAAGAAATGGAAAGACAAACTAAGAAAGCAAAACCTGAAGAAAAGTCTAGCGCCTCTTTAACAAGCAAAAAAGAACTAATAGAAAACACAGATCTTCCTACTCCAGAACAAATAAAGAAAATACTAGATGAATATGTAGTAGGCCAAGACTCAGCTAAAAGAATTCTTGCAGTTGCAGTATATAACCATTATAAAAGAATAAGAAATCTAGATAAAATAGATGATGTAGAAATACAAAAGAGTAATATATTAATGTTAGGACCTACAGGATGTGGTAAAACACTTATGGCACAAACTCTTGCTAAAGTTTTAAGAGTTCCATTTGCAATAGCAGATGCTACTACTTTAACAGAAGCAGGATATGTAGGTGAAGATGTAGAAAACATTCTATTAAGACTAATACAAGCTGCAGATTGGGATATATCTAAAGCAGAAAAAGGTATTATATATATAGATGAACTAGATAAGATTACAAGAAAATCTGAAAACCCATCTATAACAAGAGACGTTAGTGGTGAAGGTGTACAACAAGCGCTTCTTAAGATAATAGAAGGAACTGTAGCAAATGTTCCTCCACAAGGTGGAAGAAAACATCCTCAACAAGATTATCTAAAGATAGACACTACAAATATATTATTTATATGTGGTGGTGCTTTTGAAGGCTTAGATAAGATTATAGAAGCTAGAGTTGGTGAAAAATCTATGGGATTTGGATCTAAACTTGAAGAGAAGAAAGATATAGATTATGGAACAATATTTAGCAAGGTTCTACCAAATGATATAATCAAATTTGGCCTTATACCAGAATTAGTAGGACGTCTTCCAATAATTACATCACTTACTCAATTAGATGAAAAAGCTTTAGTAGATATATTGTCTAAACCTAAGAATTCTATACTTAAACAATATAAGAAACTACTTAAAATGGATAATGTAGAACTAGACTTTAGGAAGGAAGCCCTTGAAGAAATAGTTAAACTTGCAATAGAAAGAAAAACTGGCGCAAGAGGGTTAAGAGCAATACTTGAAGAAGTTATGCTTAATGCTATGTATGATATACCATCTAACAAGAACATTAGCAAATGCATAATTACTAAAGAGGTAGTTACTAAAGAATTAGGTCCTATATACGAATATAGAAATCAGTAACATATAAAAACAAATAAAAGTCGTTAGATTTAATTCTACGGCTTTT
>JAZOWO010000038.1:0-3508 GCA_045659265.1 Clostridia bacterium
GTATTAAAAGTTAAAGAAGGTTCTTCTCTTTTATCTTTAATATCTAAAAATACAACAATTCCATATATATCTAAGGTAACCGATGAAATATTAAATGAATTACGTGAAGATATACAAGAAAGTATATACTTAGATATATTAGCAAATAACATATCTCATAATATGAACGAAGATTATACAAACTCTATTGTTGTAAAACAATAAAATATATTATGAATTATATAAATTTAAATAAAAAAGAAACCGTCATGGAGTCCCTTGGCGGTTTTTATATACAGCTAATTTGTGTTAGCGTTAAATATATAAGTAGTTGTTTGTTTATAAATTAGCTTGCGTTGGTTTGTACGTATATTATTACTAAAAATATGTATAGGCGAGCCTCTGAAACGCCTATGTCTCCAATCTAAGTAGCTTGACTACTTAAATACGGTGCCAGCTTTTGTTCAAACAAAATCTGTACAAAATAGTATGATACCATAACGCATCTTTAGGCATATCTTACCTTACATCACACCTGTAAACGTGTCTGATGTTTTTCTACCAACCCGTCAGATGTAATAGCGTCTGATGTTTTTCTACCAACCCGTCAGACTTAATAGCGTCAAAGCATACTTTGAAGTATGTGCATATATGCACTCTTAAATAGCTAGTCCTGCGTATAAACAGGATGAACATTACCTTATTCTAGGTAATGCGCTATTTAAAAATACATATACTATATGTATTAATTTACATATACTATACATACCTTAAATAATATATATCCGTCAAACCATTAAATAGAATTTATTCTATTACTCATCCATTCCACTTAATAAGGTGTTTCAGGATCTTTCTTATACACTAATATTGTAACATTTTATGTTAACAATGTCAATAAAAACACCTAATCTTTAGTGATTAGGTGTCATATTTTTATATAAGTTCAATTATAGCCATTTCAGCAGCGTCGCCTTTTCTTGCAACAAGTTTAGTTATTCTAGTGTACCCGCCTTTACCTGCTTCATATTTAGGTGCTATTTCGTCAAATAATTTATCTGTTAAGTCGATTGTGTTACCTTTAGCATCGTGAATTTTGTTTACAAGCTTAAACATTTTTCTTCTAGCTGCTAATTTAGAAGGTTTATCAACTTTAACTGTTTCTTTAACTATTTCTCTTTCTACTACTAGGTATTTTTTACCGTTCTTAGAAGTCTTTTCAATTTTTACTTTTTTTCCGTTCTTATCTAATTTAGCTCTTGAAACAGTTTTCTCTTTGTTTTCGAAATTTGCTGCTTCTTTAATTGCAAGACTAATTATGCTATCTGCTAATGGTTTAACTTCCTTAGCTTTAGCAAGAGTAGTTTCAACTTTTCCATTTTGGATTAATTGTGTAACTAGCCCTTTTAATAGCGCATCCCTAGCTCCTTTTGTTCTTGATAGTCTATTTGTTCCTGGCATTTTTAATTCCTCCTACTTATCTATTATTCTTCAGGTTTCTTGAAAGATAATCCTAGAGAAGCAACTTTAGCAATAACTTCATCTAATGATTTCTTACCAAGGTTTCTAACCTTCATCATATCATGTTCTGTTCTAGATACGATATCTGCAACAGTATGAATTCCTGCTCTCTTTAAGCAGTTGTATGATCTTACTGAGAACTCTAATTCTTCAATTGGAGTTTCAAGTGTTCTATCTTTTTCAGATAGTTGTTTTTGTGACATTATTGACATGTTTTTAGCTATATCTGATAGGTCTATGAACATTTCTAAGTGTTCGTTTAATATTCTAGCTGCCATAGATAAAGCTTCATATGGTTCAATAACTCCATTAGTCCAGATTTCAAGTGTTAATTTATCGAAATCTATTTCTTGTCCAACTCTTGTTTTTTCAACAATAAAGTTAGCTTTTCTTACTGGAGTAAATATAGAGTCGATTGGAAGAGTATTTATTGCTCCGCCTGCTTCATCTCTATTTTTATCTCCTGGTATATATCCTCTACCTTTTGTAGCTGTCATTTCAGCTTCTAGTACTCCACCTTCATCAAGGTAAGCAATGTGTAAATCTGGGTTTACAACTTCTATTGTTCCATCAGTTATTATATCTGCTGCAGTAACTTCACAAGGACCTACTTTAGAGATTTTTAATGATTTAACATCTGTATCATGAGATTTTAAGCAAACTTCTTTTAAGTTAAGAATAATGTTTGTTACATCTTCAGATACTCCTGGTATTGTTGAAAACTCATGTGCTACTTTATCTATTTTTAAAGTATTAATTGCATATCCTGGTAAAGAAGAAAGTAATATTCTTCTTAGTGAGTTTCCTAGAGTGATTCCAAATCCTCTTTCTAGTGGTTCTACAACGAACTTTGCATAATATGTGTCTACATCTACTTCAACACATTCAATTTCTGGTCTTTTCATTTCTAACATAATAATTCCTCCTATCTGTACGCTCTGATTACACGTACACATAAATTTGTTAGTTAATTTTTACCTTAGTGTCTATTTACTAGTTCTTAGAGTATAACTCAATAATTAAGTTTTCAGCTACTTCTAGATCTACGTCTGCTCTAGCTGGTATTCTTATAACTTTAGCAGTTAATTTTTCTTTATCTACTTCTAACCAAGCTGGTACGTTTTTAGCTTGAATTTTTTCGATCATAGCTTTAACTGTTGTGTTATCTTTCTTTTCATCTCTTATAGCTACAACATCACCAACTCTTAATTGGTAAGATGGTATGTTTACTTTTTTACCATTTACTGTAACCATTTCATATCCTACTAATTGGCGGCTTTCTCTTCTTGAAGAACCTAATCCTAATCTGTAGCATACATTATCTAATCTTGTTTCTAATAATCCAAATAGGATGTCAGAAGTTACACCTTCTCTTCTAAAAGCTTCTTCGTAGTATTTAACGAATTGAGCTTCAGAAACTCCGTAATAAACTTTAGTTTTTTGTTTTGCACGAAGTTGTAAACCATATTCAGATAATTTAGTTTTGTTTTTTCCATGTTGTCCTGGTGCATATGCTCTTCTTTCTAAAGCACATTTTCCTGTGTTACATCTTTCACCTTTTAAGAACAATTTTTGTCCTTCGCGTCTGCACTTTTTACAACTTGCTCCTGTATATCTTGCCATTAGTCTTCACCCCCACTAAACTCTTCTTCTCTTAGGTGGTCTGCATCCATTGTGTGGTATTGGAGTTACGTCTCTAATTGTATCGATTTCCAATCCTGCTGTTTGAAGTGCACGAATTGCTGCTTCACGTCCAGCTCCAGGCCCCTTTATATTTACTGATACAGTTCTTAAACCGTGTTCTTTAGCTGCAGTTGCTGCAACTGTTGCTGCTTCACTAGCTGCGAATGGAGTATTCTTTCTTGAACCTTTGAATCCAAGAGAACCTGCACTTGACCAAGATAATAAGTTACCTTGTTCATCAGTCATGCTAACGATTGTATTGTTAAATGATGAATGAATATGTGCAACACCACTTGCTACGTTTTTCTTTACTTTTCTTTTAGTT
>JAZOWO010000039.1:0-4886 GCA_045659265.1 Clostridia bacterium
ATATGGTGTACCACCTCATGGCGGTTTAGCATATGGTCTAGACAGACTTGTAATGTTAGTTTTAGGATTAGATACAATACGTGATACAATTGCATTCCCTAAAGATAAGAGCGCAAGTTGTCAAATGTCTGAAGCTCCAAATGTTGTTGATGAAAAACAACTTGATGAACTTCACATTAAATTAAACTTACCAGAAGAACAATAATACTAAATATATAAACATAAACGAAAGGAAAAGATTTATGAAAATAGCAATATTAGGAGCTGGTGCATTAGCAATAGGTTTTGCAAAAGTTCTAGAAGCTAGAGATTTTGACATAGTAATGTGGACAAAATTTGAAGCGGAAAAAGAAGAAATTTTAACAACAAGAGTAAACTCAAGATTGTTCCCAGGAATTAGACTTGCAGATGAAATAAAAATAACAACAGATATAAAAGAAGCTGTAGTAGGAGCGGACGTAATACTTAACGTCCTTCCATTTATAGCTATTAGAGATACTATAGAACTAATTAAAGATTTTTATGATAAAGATCAAATAATTATTAGTGCAACAAAAGGTATAGATGAAGAAAACTTTATAACTACAACTAAACTTTTTGAAGAAGGGCTAGGAGCAACAAAACAAGTTGCGTTATCTGGACCATCGTTTGCAATAGATGTTGCTAAACATACAGAGATTTCTCTTATGTTAGGAACTACTTCTGAAGAGGCTGAGAAGGTTACTCGTATGTTATTTGAAACAGATGCTATAAAAATGGAAACAACAGATGATATAGATGGAATACAATTCTGTGGAGTAATAAAGAATGCTATAGCTGTTGGTTCGGGTATGTTAGCAGGAGTAAATGTAGCAGATTCTACAAGAGCAGCATATTTAGCAACAGGTATGACAGACATGGCAAAAGCCTTAGTTATGCTTGGTGGTAAAAAAGAAACAGCATATAGTTATGCAGGAGCTGGAGATCTTATGCTTACATGTATGAGCCCTACAAGTCGTAACTTTACATTTGGCTATTATTTAGGTCAAGGATTAAATGTTGATGAAGCATTTAAGCTAATGAATAATAAAACAGTAGAAGGATATAAAGTAATACGTGCGCTTAAGAAATATAGTGAAGAGAAGGATATACCTTTCTATACAATACCAGTATTATATGACATAGTATTTAATGGTAAGGATGTAAATAACATAAAGAAAGTGTAGATAATACAACTCATATATATAAACTATATATATGAGTTGTATTTATGTATATTTGCATACGAAGTTATATTACAAAAATATTAAAAAAACGACATAAATCAAGATAAAATTAAAAAGTATTGTTAAAAAATAAAAAAAGGTATAGTATATATGTATGAGGGGGATAACAAATGAAAAAAGGTATATCTTTAATTGTGCTAGTAATAACAATAATAGTAATGATAATACTTGCGGCAGCGGTAGTAATTACATTAAGTAACACCGGTATAATAGATAAGGCAAGTGACGCTGTCGATAAGACAAATCTGCAACAAGTAAAACAATTAGCAAGCGCTGCATGGGCGGATGCTTATATGGATGGCTTTAGAAGTCAAGTGGATCTCGAAAGAGAGGTATTAGCCGCTTTAGAAAAAAATAAAATTAATAAAGATAAGTATGAGATAATAGTAACGGAAAAAGGTGTAGATGTTCAATATAAAGATGACGAACCAAGTTTGAATAAATATGGGTTTTATTACGAACAGTTATATACAGGTACTATTTCAGAAAATCCTTATGGGGTAGATGTAGTATCTTTTGTTTTTTATGAGGATGGTTCTTCTGGTGGATATGCTCAAATGGCGGAATTAAACAATAAAAAAGTATTAATGATGACATATGAAACCGGTTCGCTAAATTATTCAAATAAATCTATAACTATGGGCGATGGAAGTGAAAGTTATCTTACTGTATCAGAAGACGGCTTTTCAATGAACGGTAAATTTGAAGGATTTGAAGTGAGTGTTAAATGCGAATTTGAAAAAATGCATGGTGCGTATAGAAATAGAGTGTACTCATCAGTGTTCCCTGAAAGCGGCAATTTCGAAGCAACACTGGATAACAGCAATGTAGCTAGATTATATATGGAAGGAACGCTTGTAAATGAGATGGTTGTGTCTTTATCTCATAACGATCACCTTATAAAGCAAGATGATTATGAAATTGGGTATCTTTCTACTGATGGTGAGATGTTACTTTTATATGTAGATGGAACAGAGATACCGTTGGCGTTAAGTGATGCAACACCACCCGTTGAAACTTATGTTGCGGGATTATATGATATATCAGGAAATCTTATAGCTTCATGGGATACGCTTGTTAGTAAACACGGTCTGGATGTTTCTAAAGATTATGATGTTACTGACATAACCGGCGCTCAAGCTGAACCAACATTATTATACAATATAATTAAAAACAATCCTGAATATGCAAATACATATCATGTAAAAGTAAGTAATAGTGTTAAGAATATAGGGGCTTTAGCTTTAACGATGGGCGATTTGGAAAATGTAAAATGGATAACTATTCCAGAAGGAGTGGAAAGAATAGGTGATGGTGCTGTTGCTAGCAGTACGAACTTGTTGGCTGTAACGATACCATCGACTGTAAAGAGCGTAGGAGCAGCAGTCTTTATGCTTTCGGGTGTTACAACTGTTAATATACCCGCTAACGTGGAAAATTTAGCGGCTGGATTTGGAATATGGTCGAATATTAAGACGTTAACAGTAGATGGCAATAATCCATATTATAAATCAATAAATAATGCTGTTTATACAAAAGATGGTAAAAAATTATTACAAGGTGCATGTGGAAGAAATGAAGCGTTTGTAGTTCAAGAAGGAACAGAAACAATATGTGAATCTGCATTAGCATTTTCAGATTATATTTCGGTAAATATTCCAGCCAGTGTTATAACGATAGAAGATAATGCTATGGAAGAAATGACAAAGTTGGTTGAAGTAACATTTGAACCAAATAGTAAGTTGAAAACGATTGGAAAGTCGCTATTCTATTATGCTGGCGAAATCCCAACTCTAGAAATACCAGAAGGAGTTACGGAGATAAAAGATAATACATTTACTGGGACTTCTATAAAAACATTAACATTACCATCAACCATTACTAGTATATCATTAGGGTATGATTGGTATGTAGATAGACTGGTGCTAAAATCAGCTACACCTCCAACATTGCCAGATGGAATTAGGTTATATTCAGCTACAGATCCAAATGGAACACCTACAATAGTTGTTCCAAAGGGTAAAGGTGAAATATATAAAACCGCGGCAGGATGGAGCGAATGTGCAGATTATATAGTAGAAGCGACAGAATAATTATTAAAATTTAGATTAATAATAATTAAAAACAAGCGAGTGTAAACCCGCTTGTTTTTTGCGGCTCATCATTTATCTACAAAACTGATACAGTTGTCGACATAAAATTGAAAAAATGCTTAAAATATGCTATAATAATAATGCAAGAATTTGGTTGACATGGGCGATAAATTGTCTGTGTAAAAATAATTAGAAAAGGAGAAATAAAAGGATGATAAAAAAACTCTTGCAAAAAATAGCAACACTCGTTAGCACAACTTTCAAGCCTTTTGGTTTGAAACACAAAACAGTAGAGGTGCCAGTAAATCTTAAAAAGAGGGGACGGAATCTAGCAATTGTACAGTTTAGTATAACATTTTTAGGCTTGGCGTTTTCTTTCTTACTTAAAGTAACCAATATTATGATAGAAATGAAATTCATTATATTAGGTATTGTGTTCTTTATGTTATACTATGGCGAGCAAGTCTTAAGGTCTAGCCTTGATCTTGTGATTGCAGCGGAAAGCAAAAAATATCAGTTTATGTTTGATAATGAAATTATCTTAAGGGGAAGTAAAATTCTTTCTGAGGTAACAGATAAAGTGCATAAGAAGGATGAAAAAACTAATATGTACTCTATAATGTCAAACGAGTCGGTAATAAATGTTATAAAACGCTATTTGTCTAATTTGTGGGAACTCAAGATAAACAATATATTTAATATTTTGGGTATCATATCTGCAATATTAATGCTTGTCTTTGCAGTCATCACAAATAACGCGATTAGCCAAAGTATATTTATTCCTGTCTTGATAATATTTGCTATTACTGCATTTACTACAACGGTATATTTGTCAATTAGTCGTAAAACTTATCACGAGAAGTTCAGAGAAAGTGTAGATGAAGAATACGAGATAAGTAATGACCTTTTAAGAGTAACCCCGATAGTAAAGAAAGATGTTCCTATGAGAATAAATCTTCTTAGCAAGACAATTAAGGCGAATAACAGTAACTTTATAACTTTTGATAAGAAGATGAGAATCTCAAGACTCATAATGTGCATAGTAGAAACACTTGCGACTTATGGAATAATCTTGCTGTACATTTTCGGTGTGAACTGGCAAAACATAACTGTTGCAACAATTGCAGAAATTACTGCTAATATCGTAATAGTAACGGCGGCTTTAAGAAATATAACAAGAATCACAGATTCTTTGGATAGATTTAGTGAACGCGTTACTGTTATAACTCAGGAAGAGTGTGAAATGAAACTCATAACTGAAACTTATGATAGAGTGACAGCAAGACTCAAGGAAGATAAACCCGTAACTAGAATATGTATACCTGAATTTAAGATAAGCTATATCGAAGAGTCTGAAAACGATAAACCTTTTACCTTAAAAAGTGAAAGAGAGATAACGATTTCTACTGGTGATGTAGCAATACTTTATGGACCTTCTGGTTCTGGTAAATCTACCTTTATGAAACTCATAACCGAAAGAATAGCATTAAATAAGAGTGTAGATATTCCTTCGACATCTAGATTCTTA
>JAZOWO010000040.1:0-15237 GCA_045659265.1 Clostridia bacterium
TACAGTTTACCAATAATAAATAGTAGTACAATGTTAAAAGTTACAGTAAAATAAAATAATAAAACAAAAACAATAGTCATTTAGATAAGTTTCTAAATGACTATTGACATATATCTCAAAGTGATGTAAAATACATTTAGATAAATTTCTAAATGAAAGGAGAGAAGTATGGGAATATCTGAAACATTAAAAGCAATTTCTGATCCTGTAAGACGCGAGATTTTGGAAATGCTAAAAGAATCTAGTATGACTGCTGGAGATATTGCAAGTAAGTTTAATCTTACTAACGCTACAGTTTCATATCATCTGTCTACATTAAAGAATGCTGGACTTGTGTATGAAAGAAGAGAGAAAAAGTACATATATTACACACTTAATATTTCTGTATTTGAAGAACTTTTATTATGGATAAAAGGATTAGGAGGAAATGAAAATGAAAAAAATTGATTTTAAGACACTAATTTTAACATGTATTTTTTGCTTAGCAGCTATATTTGTTGGTTTGTGGCAATATGATGCATTACCAGAGCAAGTTGCAATTCACTTTGATGTAAATAACAATCCAGATAATTACTTTAACAAAGCAGTATTTGTATTTGGTATGCCTATATTTATGGTATTAATGCAAGTATTTGTTTGTGTAACTGTAGATTTAACAGATAAGCATAAAGAAGCAAACAAAAAGTTTACAGGCGTTGCTAAATGGCTTTTACCTGTAATTTTATTTGCAATGTATATAATTACAATTGTATACAATTTAGGCGTTATGTTAGATATTAGAGTATGGGTATTTCTTCTTTTAGGTGTATTCTTTATAGTTCTTGGAAATTATCTTCCAAAGACTGTTGGAACACACAAATGGCCTCAAAGAACATTTACTGAAAAAGTGCAAAGAAGAATAAACCAAATTGCTGGATATGTTACAGTTGCCTATGGCGTATTATTTATGCTAAGCACATTTTTCCATTGGCTAATTAGTCTTCTTATGATTGCTTTCTATATTATCTTTGTTATAGCTATAATGTTTTATGGTTTTGCATTAGATAAAAAAGAAAGAAAAGAAATGAAAGGAAAAGAAGAAAAATAACAAACAAAATTAAATGAAAAGCGGTGTACCAACTGGTATATCGCTTTTAGTTTACAAAACACATGAATTGTGGTATACTAATTAAGTCATTAAAATAAACTTGAGAATAAATATTTAGGAGGTAAAAATGACGGAGACAAAATTATTTGAACTTGAAGATGTTAATGTAGAAGTTATACGGAAGAACAAAACTACTCGGATTAACATTATTCAGGATGAAAAAAGAATTTGCTTAAGCTATGAAAGAACAAATTCACTTATCTATCTAAACTATATTGTAACTTCAAGGTATATCATTGCATATCTTAATTTTACTAAAGGTGTAGCAGGTGAAGATAGGGTTACCGGTCTATATGATAGAAAGGAAAAGAGAATTGTTCAAGTCACAAAGGCAAACCGAGAGAAAATCAAGTACAGTTTGGTATGCAAGAAGGATTTCTATTTATCTACGGTTTTAGAATATCTAAATCACGGGAAGGCTGAGGCTGCTACCGAAGAAGAAGTAGATGAGTTTGTATCATTCATTACTTCTAATAGAGAAATTCCAAGAGCTGAAGTTGAAGCTTGGATATATAAAGAGTATCCTATGCTTGAAACTTTTGCTAATCGTGATGAACCGCTTAAGTTTGAAATCTATCTTGCAGCACTTCAAAGTGTAGGAAAAGAAGATTTGTATTTCTATGCAATGCCTATTGTTTTTTAACTTTATATTTAGCTAGGAAAATGGCAATATAAAGTAAAACACCACCTAGATTATAGGTGGTGTTTTGTTTGATGTTACTGGTCTTTGCTAATTGCAGTTGCAAGCTTGCAAAGTTCAATGATGCCTTCGCGTGTTTTTGCCCTTGCAAAGAAACAAGCGTTGTGGCAAAATGTTGCATCTTTGACTCCGGAAATTTCGGGGAGCTTTTCTGTCTGACCTGCCCATTCTTTCGGGAAAGAGATGCGTTGGTTGAATGTTTCATCAAGGCTTGGCGGAACACATTGCGCAGCATAACCGCCGGCGGGGTAATGGAAAATTACGAAGTCTACTTTGGAAGGCGAAGTGTTGTTGTGTTCAATTACAACGTTCTGCCATTTCATAAACTGCGAAGGAATTTCCATTATATTTTCAATTCCGCTAACTGCAAGAGCGATACGAAGAGCGGTATTATCTTTTTCTTCACGTATAATCTTAAGAATGGCTTTTCTTAAGATGCTTGCAGTTGTATGAAGCGCATCCATAAAGCAAAAATCTGTAGATGTTGCTTCATCCCAGTTGGGCAAGAAATATGCGATGTATTCAAAAGGAGAACGAGCTTTGATACCGTTATCTATTTTGTCCAAATCCTCAATGATTTCCTTGTCTACACGTTCTTTACAAAGAGCTATGTAGTCTTTGGTACAACCAAGAGATTTGAGAATTTCATCGCCAAATGCTTGCCAAACAAGGCCAGAACTTGCATATGGGGTTCCTGATTCGCGTTTTCCGTTGCCACCGGGCATATGGTGATCAAAAATGCCACCACCGACATCGACAACGATGTCACAAGCTTTTAACACATTGGGATCCCGGGTTCGTACTACGGTTACTTTGCCAGCATGCAAAATTGAAATGAGTGCTATTGAAATGAGTTCATCATAGTGAAAAATGCCGTTGTGTGTTCCAACAGAAATTTTCTTTGAGCTATACATTTGTACTACCTCCTTAAATTTATTTTGGCTACATTATATCAAAAATGTTTACATAATTCAACTAAATTCTTGAAAACATAGGTTAAACGGAGTATAATTAACACTTAGGAGAAAGAAAATGGTAAATATAGACGAACAAGAAATAATAAATGCAGCTAAAGTAATAAAAGATGGTGGACTTGTTCTATTCCCAACAGAAACTGTTTATGGAATAGGAGCAAATGGACTAAATGAACAAGCTGTAAAGAATATATTTAAGGCAAAAGGTAGAGCATCAGATAATCCATTAATATTGCATATATCTCACTCAGATATGTTAAAAGATATTGCAAAAGATATATCTGAGTTAGAATACAAACTTATGGATGCATTCTGGCCAGGTCCGTTTACAATAGTACTTAAGAAAACAGATATAGTACCAACTGTAGTTACTGGTGGATTAGATACGGTTGCAGTAAGGATGCCAAGAAACAAAATAGCAAATAGACTTATACATTATGCTGGTGTACCAATAGCAGCACCAAGTGCCAATATATCTGGTAAACCAAGTGGTACTTGTGTTGAAGATGTGTATGATGAACTAAAAAATAGTATGGATTATATAATAGATGGTGGAAAATGTGAAGTTGGCATAGAATCTACCGTTGTTAAGGTAGAGAATGGTAGTGTAAGAATATTAAGACCAGGAAGAATTACTAAAGAGGATATTGAAACTATAGTGTCATCAGTAATTTTAGATGAACACATTTTAGGAGAAGTAAAGGAAAATGAAAAAGTACTATCTCCAGGTATGAAATATAGACATTATGCACCTAAAACAAAATGTATAATGATATACAGCAAGAATAATGAAAATATGGTAAATAGAATAAATGAAATAGCAAATGAATATGCAAAAGCCACAGTAATTTGTTCTAGTGAAAATAAAGATAGATATATTAGAAAAGATGTATTAGATTATGGTTCTAAAGATAATCTAGAAGAAATATCTTCAAACATATTCTCAATGTTAAGAAGTGCAGATAAAAACGAATCAGATATTATCCTAATAGAAGGAATAGAATCAAATGGTATAGGACTTGCAATTATGAATAGATTAATAAGAGCTTGTTCACATGAATTCTATATAGTATAATTAAATACAGATTACATAAAATTGACAAATAAGTTCCAGAGTGATATAATAATGTCGCTTTGGAACTTTGTTGTTAAGTACTTAATAGTAACTAAGCAAAAAATATTAAAGAAAGGGTAAAACTATGAAAGATGTAAGACGGATTAATTCAAGAGTCCAGGTAGAACGCAACATCAGAATGAAGACCACCGCCATATCTGTAATTGTAGATGGTGAAAAAACAGTGCTTGCAGATATGAAAACCAGCGATTACTTCTGGCTTAAGTATGAATACAACGATAGATACATTGTTGTATACTCCAGAGGTTGCATGGTAAACCAGATTCCCCTTAAGGTAGAAGCTGCCTATGATATCAAAAACGAAAAGGTCATTGAAATTAAACGAAAGAACCAAGTTATTCTTGAGTATATGCTCATCGGCAAGAAAGCCTTTGATATGGGAACAATCATTGAGTATATAAACAACAATTTGCTGAAAATTGCAAGTGCTGAGGAAACTATGGATTTTGAGAGATATCTTACAGCAGAAAATCCCAAGATTACTCGCGAACAGGTTAAGGAGTATATCATAAGCTGCTATCCCGTACTCGTAATGTATGCAGACTATGACTATATCTTGACTGTTATGGAGTACCGTGAAATTTTGGATAAGCTTGGAACTTCCTATACTTTCCATATCATGCCTGAAGCTTTGGATAAGTAACATCAAAAAGGGCTACAAACAATTTGTTTGTAGCCTTAGTGTTAATAACTATTGAAAATTTAAAAAACTAAATATATAATCTAATTAAATTAATTTTAGGAGGCAAATATGGAAAGAGAAGTAAAGCCATATACACTATGGCAACATTTCAAAGGCGCAAGAGCTATGGTAATTGCACTTGCTAAACACAGCGAAACAGGAGAAGAACTTGTTGTTTATCGTTGCATGGATAACAATGGTAAGACAAACCATAAAGATGGAATTTATGCAAGACCGCTTAGCATGTTCTTATCTGAAGTAGATCATGAAAAGTATCCTGAGGTTGAGCAAAAGTATCGTTTCGAGGAAATCAAAGATTAAGTAAAACACAAGGAGAAAACATAATGAAACTTAAATCATTCAAATTTCCTACATTCGAAGAATGGGAAAAGAAAGAGTGCAAAGTTCGGTTAGAACTGGGAGCATACTGCGTAGAGGTGCGTGCCTTTTCGTGGGGTAGAGATGGAACGACGTATATGTTTGCAGCATCCCTTGCAGACAGAAACCCGCTTAACATTTACACTCCGCAAATTTTTTCAAGACGCTTCGAATATTTAGGCGATGATGGAGCGTTTAAGGAATGGTATAATAATACCGTTTCTGAGTTTAACCAATTCTTTGAGAATCTTTTAAGAAAGACATATATCGAAGAAGAATAATAAAAACAAAATCGAAGAGACAAGAAGAAATTCTTGTCTCTTTTTATGTATTAAATAAAATACAAATTAAAATTTATTAGTAAGTTTACGCCAAGTACCGCATCCAACTATTCCATCTGAACTTAAGTTGTTTGCACGTTGGAATGCTTTAACAGCAGTTAATGTTTTGTTACCAAATATTCCATCAATCTCACCAGTAGAATATCCTAAGTAGTTTAATGCGTCTTGAAGTACCATAACATAAACACCGCGACTTCTAAACTTAATTAATGGATATCCTCCAGTAGAACAAGCTGGTGTACCATAACGTTTATCAAAATGAACCCATGTAGGTGTTAAAGCTTTTGGTTCTACATATGTAAATAATCTACTATCTATTGCAAGTTCACGTAGTCTGTTTCTTGAAGCATTAGAAAATGTTTGAGCTGTATCCATTGCAAGACCTGCATAATGTTGAGACATTCCACTGTGGCCGCCTTGCCATATTCTTTTAAATGCATATCCTACATATATTGGTTTACCCCACTGTCTACGTAATGAATTCCATGCTTGCATAAATGCTTTTGTTGTCCATATTATATCAGATTTAGAACTTCCCTGAAATTCATCTACTGTAAGAGTATTGACTGTAACATATGGCATAGCTTCATTTAAATTTCTAGTATATCTTTCTATTTTATTTGTATCTTGGTTGTACACAAGTATTGTAGCCATAAAATCCTCCTGTATAAGATAGTTTATGCAGAAATAATCAACTGGTGACAAATTGTCACCAACTGAATAAGTTTACATAAACTTGAAAATGAGTTAAACTTGTGGTATAATATGACGCGTATTAAAAAGGAGGTATTGTTATGACTATAACAAACAAAACTAGCATGGAATTAACTGTGCATGGTAAAACAATTAGCCCTGGTAAAACAAAAGATTTTCCCGCACGGTATGACAGTGGCATAATGGTATTTTCCGATGCTGGTTGTTGTACAATCTATGTAGAAGATGGCAAAGTAAAATTTAAATCTGAAGGTAATATTGAAGCAAAAAACGGAATGAAAAAAGACAAACGTGGTCTTAGATATGTAAATATTTCTGCGAGAGTCTAAAAGGAAAGAGTCACACGAATGTGTGACTCTTTTAATTTGCAAATTAGGCAACAGCAGTTGATAAAACCCTTATGTAAAGGTGGGTATCTGTCTCAACGTTTAGGATTCTCTAATATATAAGAGCATTCAACACCGGTTGATGAATTCCTGATTCCCTATCAAATTCTTGTAGATTTTCAAATGGTCTGTTACCTCTACCGTTATTCTATCATTAAGAAAAATATTTGTAAATAGAAAAAATTAAAAAATTATAGGTAATATTTTCTAGTTATAAAATAATATAAAAAATAGAAAAATCTTGTTGACAATTCTAAAAACCTGTGTTAATATATATACATGCCCGCGAGTATGGCGGAATTGGCAGACGCGCCAGACTTAGAATCTGGTACCAACAGGTGTGTAGGTTCAAGTCCTATTACTCGCACCAAAGAGCTACTTTAGTAGTTCTTTTTTTTATGCCTTTTTTTAGAAAATATATACAAAAATATTATGTATGTGATAGTATATATTTATATATAAGGGGTGGAATATGGAAATAAGAAAGAAAATAATTATAGTTGCAGCTATAATAATAACATTAGCAACAGTTGCAATAGTTTGCTTTAATCAATTTGGTTTTTTGAATAGAAGGGCTACCAAACTTACAAAAACAAATGGAACAACAGTAGTACCAACTATGCTAGACAAATTAACTGCAGACAGCACATGGTGTGGAACATTCCAATTAATATGGAATGATATGAAAAATGAAGTGGCTAAAAGAGATGTTGTTTTTACGCCACAAGAAGTTATGGCAGATAATTTAAATAAAGAAACTTTTAATGAGTCGATGTTATCTGAGGAATATTATTACAAAATATATGGACTTAAGAGCTTAGAATTAAAAGAAACAATTGAAAAAGGAATTAAAGAGAAGTTTAATCAAACAAGTGATATATTAGATAAATTTGATTGGTCTGAAGATGCATTAAATGATCCCAATAATCCAAATGTGAATAGATATTTCTTCTATACAATGTTATACAGAGAATTTGAGTTTGAAAAAGAATTTGATAAACTACCGGATGCTACTTTTGGTGACTATACGGGAATAAAATACTTTGGTATAGATAAAAATACAAAAGACAAAGTAGGTAATCAAATAGATGTATTATATTATAATTCAAAAGATGACTTCGCTTTAATAATAAATACTAAATCTAACGATGAAGTAATATTTGTTAAAAATCCACAAGGAACAACATTTAATGAAATATATGAAGATATGTTAAAGGAAAGCAAAGAATATAAAGGTAGTAAATATTTTGAAGATATAGATGAGTTTAAAGCACCTATGTTAGAGTATAACGAAGAAAGAGAGTATACTGAACTTCAAAATAAAGAATTTCCAACCGCACTAGGAACAGGAAATATAATTAAAGCAATACAAACTATCAAATTTGAACTTAATGAAAAAGGCGGAAAGATAAAAAGTGAAGCGGCTATGGATGTAATGGATACAGCAGCTGCTATTATAGATAAAAAACCACAACCAAGATACTTCTATGTAGATGATACATTTGCAATATTCTTAAGAGAAAAAGGTAAAGCAATGCCATATTTTGCAGGAAGAGTTGAGAATATAACTAAATACCAATAATATAGGTATAAATGAAAGAAAATATTATTAATAAAGAACAATAACCGGTTACATGAGTAACCGGTTATTATAGTCTTAATGGATAATAAGATTAACGATTAAGTTGGTAAGCCAAAATGCAACTAAGCAAGAACGGATAACAGCTTCTTTTTTGTCTTTACACATTATGCTACAAATAAGCCCTACAAGTACTAAAATGCTAATTAATGAACACATAAAAATATGTGAAGCAAAATTAAATGACACTATTTGCAAGAATAATGTGACAAACATCAAAATATAACCAAATCCGGTTGTTGCATTACCAACTACTTCTACTTTTCGTGGATCAATCATACCACCCTCCAAGTTAAAGTATTCCTATTGCTTTTAAGCTTTAGGTTAAATAAGACTATGCAAGGATTATAACACAATATGTATTAAAACTCAATTTGAATAATAATTATTAGTTTTAGATAAACAAATTTAAATTACAGTCATATAGTATATAGGAGGTAGTTTATATGGAAGCAGATTATTGTTTTGGAAATCATTGTTTTAATTATTACGGAAATGTTGGAATAAAACACACAAAATATAATATATTAGCACCTGCACAGGAGCAAGATAAACAACCAGGGTTAGAATATTTAATGACGCCTAAACCAATTTTTGATAACCCTAATTATATGGGAAGTGGAAAGTTATTAAATAAAGTTGCAATTATAACAGGAGGAGATAGTGGTCTTGGTAGAGCTGCAGCGGTAGCTTTTGTTAAGGAAGGTGCAAAGGTAGTAATTCCATACTTAGATGAGCATACTGATGCGGAAGCAACAAAAAATTACATAGAAAGAATGGGCGGAGAATGTTTAATCCTTTCGGGAGATATTATGGATAAAGAATTCTCTAAACAGATAGTAGAAGAAACATTAAACAGATTTGGAAAAATAGATATACTAGTAAATAATGCAGGAGTACAATATCAACAAGATGATTTAACTTGTATATCTGATGAACAATTTGATAAAACATTAAAAGTAAATGTATACGGAATGTTCTATTTAACTAAAGAGGTATTGCCACATTTAAGAAGTGGAGCAAGTATTATTAATATTAGCTCTGTTACAGCGTTTTATGGAGAACCACAGCTAATAGACTATGTAACTTCTAAAGCAGCAATGATAGGATTTACTAGATCATTAGCTAGAAGCTTAGCGTTAAAAAATATAAGAGTTAATGCAATAGCACCAGGATATTTTTGGACACCACTTCAACCAGCGTGTTGGGTAAAAGAAAGAATACCATCACTTGGGGCAGATGCGGCAATGGCAAGGATGGCAATGCCTTATGAACTTGCACCAACATTTGTATTTTTAGCATCAGATGATTCGAGTTATGTAACAGGTCAAGTAATTCATAACAATGGTGGTCAGGTAATGGGATAGAGAAAGGTTAATTTAATTAACCTTTCTTTTTATATCTAAGAATTGCAGCAAAGAGATATAAATTAAAATTACTAGTATTAGTTTTAGAATTAATGGCACAGTAAAAAAGTTTGTTATAAATAAAGCGAGTGTTATATAAGAGAGAGGTAAAGCTACCCATTCAAAATACTTAAATTTTAGATTCGCAGTTTTGAACAATGTGTTAACGCTAATTATATAATTTAATGTTTCACTAATATATAGAACAACTATATATCCTATTGCACCGAAGTTTGGCAAAAGAAAATATATAAAAGAAATTGAAATTATCATATCAAAGATATTGCAAATCATAACACTAACTTGTTTACCTAATCCTTTTAATATGTTGTCTATAACATTATCTAAATATATAAGTGATATTAGTGGTGCTATTAATTTTATATAATGTCCAGCTTCAAAATTATTATATATTAAGTAACCAATTTCTTTACCAAAGTACATTAATATTCCTGTTAGTCCTATGGAAAAACATAATGTTATTTTGAATAATTTGTGGATATCTTTCCCCATTTCTTTCTTTTTATCACTTACGCTATATCTAGAAAATTCAGGTACTAGAAGTGAGCTAAAGGAATATACAATAACGCTTCCAAACATTATTATTGGCATAGCCATTCCTGTTATAATTCCGTAATTTTGTAATGCAAGTTCATAAGACATACCGGTGAGTTTTAATCTTAATGGAATTAGCACGTGTTTTATACTATTTAATCCAGCACGTATGTACGAAGTTATTGCTATAGGTATAGCAATTTTTAGCATTCTTAAATGCAACTTTTTAGGTTTAGTTAAATTAGCTGAAATATAGCTTTTAGATTCTTTTAAATATACTAGATAATGAAATACAAGTGATGCTATTTCTGAAATAGTTGTGCCTAGTACTAAACAAAGTACAGCGGAGTTTATATCTTTAGCAAGAATATTTAATGAAATAAACACAACAACTATTCTAACAAACTGTGTAGCAATTTGGTTAATAGATGAACTTAGTACATTTCTTTTAGCAAGGAAATAACTAGATAAAGACAAGCTAAGTGCAATGAAAGGTAGAGATAATGCAAGTATATATATTACTAGATTAGACACTTTACTATACAATATTTCTTTAGTTATATACGGTGCAAAAAGAGATAATACAATACAACTTAGAACGCCTGTTATGAAGCTAAAAAATATTGATGTTTTAAGTATATATTTAGTATTGACGTTAGAGTTTCTTTCTAGTTCTTCGGATATAACTTTGGTAGTAGAAAGGTTAATACCAGAACTTGCAACAGTTATTCCAAAGAAGTATACAGATGAAATAAGTCCAAATACACCTAATGTTTCTGAACCTATTTTGTTTGCAACGTATATATCGAATAAAGAGGAGATTATTCTTGTTATTAATGAAGTGAAGATTAATATTATACTGTTTACTAAAAATGTTTGAGATTTTTTCAAGCTAATTCACCTAAAACAATATATGATTATTAGCATCTTAATATGAGATGAAATATAGTGGATATAAGTGTTTTGTCGATTTCTGTCATACGATTTTTCTTGACAATATATACTGTGAATATTATTATATATATGCATCTAGCTAGTGCATTTATTTATTAATTTTTTATCTAAATTTATTTTCTTAAAAATATATTTAAATTCAATTTAATAAAATTCCATATAAAACAAGGCCTTGTAAAATTAAAAGCGAGGTAATTATGAGCGAAATAGAATTATTAAAACCAAAAATAGATGTTGTATTTCATGCGTTGTTTAGAAGAGCAAATAACGAATTGTTAGAAGCAATGTTATCAACAATTTTAGAATCCAATGTAAAAATAGTAAATAATTTAGATAGGCACTTAAATATAATAAGCGCTAATGAAAAATTAGGAGTCATGGATTTAAGAGTACAATTTGAAGATGGAACATATTGCAATGTAGAAATACAATTAAAGCCATATAAATATGAAAATGAAAGGTTTTTATATTATTTGGCAAATACTTATTCTAGACAATTAGAAAGAGGTAATACATATGAAAAAATACATAAAACAATAAGTATAATAATAGTAGATTATGAGACAGAAATATTGAAAGGACTAGAAAATTTAAATGTGCGTTGGCAGATGAGAGACAACGCCACAGGTAGTAGAATATTGACAGATAGATTTGAACTTGTTATAATGGAATTACCAAAAGCCAAAAGAATATATATGAATAAAAATCAGGACAAAGTGAGTCAATGGATGATGTTTTTGGATAATCCAAATAGCGAGGAGGTTGTTAAAATTATGAATGAAAACAACGATATAAAGAAAGCACATGAAGAACTTAAACAGGTAAGCGGAGACTATGAGTTAAGAAGAATAGCAGAGCTTAAAGAAAAGTATATACGAGATGAAGCAGCCGCATTAGAATATGCAATAGAAAAAGGACAAAAAGAAGGAGTGGAGCAAGGAATACAGCAAGGAATACAGCAAGGAATACAGGAAGGAATAGAACAAGGAATAGAACAAGGAAAAAACGAAGCAAAAAAAGAAGTGGCAAAGAATATGCTTAAGTTAGGTATAGAACTAGATATAATTTCAAAAACAACAGGCCTTACAAAAGAAGAAATACTAAAAGCATAAATATAAAGATATATACAACTATCCAGAAAAATGGGTAGTTGTTTTTACTTTAAAATATAGTTTTAATCAACTTGCAAAAATAAAGGCAATATAGTATAATATTTTCAGCTTTTAGGGTAGGGTGTAGTAATAATTTGTGAGGCCTTAACGAGAGGCTTTAGAAATTATTACTTCCCCTAAAAAAGCAGAAGGAGGAACATTTTATGTTTAGAAAATTTGAAACAGAGTTTGCTGGACGTCCACTTGTTATTGAAACAGGTAAAATGGCAGGACTAGCAAACGGGTCATGTCTAGTAAGATATGGCGACACTTGCGTATTAGTTAACGCTACAATGTCTAAAGATGCAAGAGATGGTATAGACTTTTTACCACTTTCAGTAGACTATGAAGAAAGACTATATGCAGTAGGTAAAATACCAGGTGGTTTTGTAAAAAGAGAAGGAAAACCAACAGACAAAGCTATCCTTGTATCAAGAGTAATCGATAGACCAATGAGACCATTATTCCCTAAGGATTACAGAAATGATACAGCAATAAATGCAGTAACAATGTGTATGGATCCAGATGTATTACCAGAAGTTCCAGCAATGTTAGGTGCTTCAATTGCATTAAATATTTCAGATATTCCATTTGATAGAGTAGTTGGTGCAGCTAAAGTTGGTTTAGTTGATGGAAAACTAATTGTTAACCCAGGTTTAGCAGATAGAGAAAAATCTGACCTAGATTTAACAGTAGCAGCAACAGCTGAAAAAGTTTGTATGATTGAAGCTGGTGCTAACGAAGTTCCAGATGATGTTATGCTTGAAGCTATAAAATTAGCTCATACAGAAATCAAAAAAGTTGTAGAATTCATCGAAGGAATAAAGAAAGAAATTGGTAAACCAAAAGCTTCTTACAAATCTTTTGAAATCTCTGCAGATATGTTTAACGAATTAAAAGAAAACTTTGGAACTAAAGTATATGATGCATTACAAACTACAGATAAAACTGTAAGAGATGCAAACATGGAAAAAGTTAACGAAGAAATTAAAACATACTACATAGAAAAATATGGCGAAGAAGCATATGCAGCAGCTAAAGCAGATATAGCTGAAGTTGTTTACAGACTAGAAAAGAAAACAGTTCGTAGTATGATAATAGACGAAGGCAAACGTCCAGATGGAAGAGCTTTTGATGAAATAAGACCATTATCTGCAGAAGTAGATATACTTCCAAGAACACATGGTAGTGCATTATTCTCAAGAGGTCAAACTCAAGTATTATCTATAGTAACACTAGGACCTAAATCTGATGAACAAACATTAGATGGCTTAGATGAAGAAGAAACTAAGAGATATATACACCATTATAACTTCCCACCATACAGTGTTGGTGAAGCAAGACCAGTTCGTTCTCCAGGTAGAAGAGAAATAGGACACGGAGCATTAGCTGAAAGAGCATTAGAACCAGTTATACCTTCAGCCCAAGAATTCCCTTATGCAATAAGAGTTGTATCTGAAGTATTAAGTTCAAATGGTTCAACATCTCAAGGAAGTATTTGTGGTTCAACAATGGCACTTATGGCTGCTGGTGTACCAATTAAAGCTCCAGTTGCTGGTATATCTACAGGATTATTCACTAAAGAAGATTCTGAAGATTATATAATGGTAACAGATATCCAAGGTATTGAAGACTTCTTTGGAGACATGGACTTCAAAGTTGGTGGTACTAAAAAGGGTATTACAGCAATACAAGTAGATATTAAAGTAGACGGATTGTCTTATGAAATAATTGCAGAAGCATTTGCTAAAACTAGAGTAGCTAGAGACCACATATTAGATAATGTTATGTTAAAAGCTATCCCAGAAGCAAGAGCAGAAGTTTCTGAATATGCTCCTAAGATAAAAACTATAAAGATTAACCCAGACAAGATTAAAGATGTTATAGGTTCTGGTGGAAAGACTATAAACAAAATTATCGAAGATACTGGTGTTAAGATTGATATCGAAGACGATGGAACAGTATTTGTATATGGTATGGATGCTGCTATGATTATGAAAGCCCTAACTATAATAGTTGGTCTTACAGAAGATGTAGAAAAAGATGCTGTATACATGGGTAAAGTTACAAAACTTATGCCTGCATTTGCAATAGTAGAAGTTTTACCAGGTAAAGAGGGATTACTTCACATATCTCAAATTTGCAAAGAAAGAGTAGAAAAAATTGAAGATAAACTTGCTTTAGGTCAAGAAATAATGGTTAAAGTTATTGAAGTGGATAAAGATCAAGGTAAATTCAAATTATCTGCTAAAGAAGTGTAAAAGGAAAGTGAATTTATGAAAGTTTATGCTTTTGTTGGAGTGAGTGGTTCTGGAAAGAGCCACCATTCACAAAATGTAGCCTATGAAAATGGTATAGATTATATAATAGACGATGCATTGTTAATTAAAGGAACTAAAGTTGTTGCTGGTAAATCTGCAAAGACAGAACCTACTAAAATAGGATCTGTTAAAGCAGCTATATTTACAGATGACAATAGAAGAAATGCAATGATAAGAGCACTTAAAGCTGAGAAACCAGAATCAATTATGATACTAGGTACATCAGATGAAATGGTAGCAAAAATTGCAGAAAATTTAGGACTTCCCGAAATAGAAAAAACAATATACATCGAAGATATTTCTACACCAGAACAAATAGAACAAGCTAGAAAAATTAGAAAAGAACAAGGGAAACATGTTGTTCCTGTTCCAACTTTTGAAATAAAGGAACAATTTTCTGGTTATCTATTAGATCCACTTAAAATGTTTGAAAAACAAGATAAAGTGTATAGAGAAAAAAGTGTAATTAGACCTACATTTAGTTATCTTGGAAAGTTTACTATTTCAGATAAAGTATTAAAAGATATAATACAATATGAAGGAATAAAAACAGAAGGTTTAGCAAGATTAAGTAAAATAGATGTAGATGAATATGAAGATGGAATTAAAATTAAACTTAATGTAGATATTAAGTTTGGAAATAATATACCAAAAGTAACTAAAGAGCTACAAACAATAATAGCACGCGAACTAGATTACATGACTGGAATAAATATACTAGCAATAGATATATTTGTTAAAGGCATAGTAATGG
>JAZOWO010000041.1:0-11831 GCA_045659265.1 Clostridia bacterium
ACTGCAGCAGATATTATGAAGATTGCTATGAACAACCTATACAAAAAGTTCAAAGAATTAAAGCTTGAAGCTAAAATAATAATGCAAGTACACGACGAACTTTTAGTAGAAGCTAAAGATAGTGAAGTAGAAATAGTAAAAGAAACTATGAAAGAAGTAATGGAATCTGCGGTTAAATTAAACTTACCACTTGAAGCCGATGTAAATGTTGGTTTAAGTTGGATGGAAGCTAAATAATATTAAGGAGTGACAATTTGAATAAGAAAAAGAACAATAAAAGGAAAAAGAATAAATTAAGCTTAAACATACTTTGTATATTAATATTATTAGCTGTTTGTATATATTTTATTGCACTAAACATAATGTTTCCTAGAAGATATAAAGAGATAGTGGAACAAGCGGCAAGTATATATAACATAGATCCTAATTTAATATATGCTGTAATAAAACAAGAAAGCAACTTTAATAAAAATGCTGTATCGTATAGTAATGCCAAAGGATTAATGCAAATAATGGATCCAACTTCAAAGCAAATGGCAAGAAAAATAGATACTATTGACGATAAAAACTATGATGTATTTGATCCATATACCAATATACATATGGGCGCTAAGTATTTATCTTATCTAATTAAATATTTTGATGGTAATTATTATCTTGCAATTATAGCATATAATGCTGGAATGGGAAGGGTAGATACATGGCTTGAAGCAGAATATAACGAATATACAGATTATTCTAAACTATTAGATAACATACAATATGCTGAAACAAAAACATATTTTGAAAAAGTATTAAATTATTATAATATTTATACAAAATTATATGATAAACCTATAAAATATTAAAAAATAAAAGAATTTTTGTAAAAAACAGAAACGCTAAACCTTATGTGGGACATAGCGTTTCTTTGTTATGTTGGTACCAGGTGCTAGTTATAGCAAGGGTTTCGGGCTACCCAAAGCTTTACTTATTTTATCAAAAATGGTATAATGGAAGTGTAGCCTTAAAATTTTAGGAGGTAAAATGAATAATCAAAAGACAGAGCTAGACTATTTCGACTTTACATTAGAACCAGGAAAAAAGATAGAGTCTAGACTTAGTACATATGTAGATAATATATATGTAAGTGTTATAACACACTATGAAAATCAGGGTTATATAAAACAAACATATAACTCATTACTTAACCAAACCTTCCCTCACTGGGAGTGGTTAATTGCAACACATGAAATTGATGAAACATTAAACGAATTAGTAAAGATAGATAAAAGAATTAGAATTGTAAAATTAGAAGAAGATGATAGTATTGCTAAAGCGCAATACATCGCAGCAAAAGAAGCAAAGAGTGATTTGTTATTACTTCTTTGTGAATCAGATTTAATAGACAAAACAATGTTAGAATGTGGTTATTTTACTATGCTAACAAACCCAGAAGGTGTTTGGGCATATTCTAGAATGGTAAATTTCCATGACAAACAAGGTCTATTTAACAAGAAACTAGCTATTTATGAAATGGCTAAAAAGAACATTATATCTAGATGTGCGTTTATTAGAAAAGATAAATTTTTAGAGCTAGATTCATTTATGTCATTGCCATCAGAAGTGCATGAAGATTGGTATATGTGGTTATACTTCTTAAGTAAAAAATATGTTCCAATTAAAATGGACTATTACGGTTATTGGCATAGAAAACTATCTGACGAAAAATATGTAATGGTAGAAAACAGCGAAGAAAAATCTAAAATTTCTGATGAATACATAGACAAGATGAAGTCTGAAATTAAATTAGATACTAACATTATTGAGTTTGATAAAATTTATAAAATAGACTATAAAGATATACCGCAAAAAATTGAATTAACTAAAAAAGATATTTTCCCATTAGCGGAAAAGAAAAGACTTTTATTCATAGTTCCTTGGTTTGTTGTAGGTGGTGCAGATATATTTGCATTAAACCTTATTAAAGGGCTAAGAGCAAAAGGATACGAAATTAGTGTAATCACCACTAAGAAATGTGATTATGTTTTAAGGCAAAAAGTAGAACAATATGTTGACGAATATTTCGATTTAACATCGTTCTTAAAAGAAAAAGATTGGGCAAGCTTTATTTATCATATTATAAAATCTAGAAAGATAAATGCAGTTGTCTTATCAAATAGTTTCTACGGATATTATGTATTACCATGGCTTAAATTCCATTTCAAAGAAATACCATTCGTAGACTATATACACGCAGAAAACTGGACATTAAGAAACGGTGGATTCCCTAAGGATTCCAACTCAGTTGCAATGTACTTAGATAATACATATACTTGTACAAAACATTTAAGACAAATAATGTACAATATTATGAATAGAAATATCAAGAACATTAAACCTGTATATATAGGTACAGATCCAGATTTCTATGATTTAAATAAAAAATACGAGGGTGAAGATGAACTTAAAAAGAAATACAAAGGTAAAGAAGTTATACTATTTGTAGGTCGTATGGTTCATTATAAACGTCCGTTATTTGCAATAGAAGTATTAAAACAATTAATTAAAACAAGACCAAATGTAAGACTAGCATTTGTTGGCGATGGTCCTGCATTTGAAGATATGAAAAAGAAAATTGCAGATGAACATTTAGAAGAATATGTAGATTTATATGGAATGCAAGAAGACGTTAGACGTTTCTATAAAGTGGCTAAGGTAACACTTGTATGTTCATTAAGAGAAGGTTTAACACTTACTACATATGAATCTATGTCTATGGGTGTACCAGTAGTATCTTGTGATATAGGCGGCCAAAAAGAGCTTATACAAACAGATTGCGGATACTTAATTAGACCTTACCAAGTACCAGAACAACAATTTGAATTCGATTATTCTGAAAACGAAATAGAAGAATATAGAGCAGCAATTGAAAAAGTACTTGTTAATAAAGAAAAAGTGGACTACAAAGAATTATGTAGAAACAAGATTGTTACATACTTCTCTATAGAAAAGATGATAAGTGATATGGACAAGTACTTAACAAAGCTTATTAAAACTGGTTCTACTACAGATAAGAACTATTGTAACAATATAGAATTCGCAGAAAGATACTTGTTATTAAACAGCATGCTTGAATCATTAAACAGATCCTTTGAAGAGGAGGTTAAAAAGAATAATGAGCAAAAATAAAATTGCAATAATAGCAGATATACCAAATTGGTCTTTTGATATAATTGCACAATTGTTAAAAAAGGAATTAAGCGATAAATATGATATAGATGTATTTTATTGTGTAACAGACTTTAATAAAGACTTATTTGACATTCTAGAAGCTACAAAGGAATATGATGTAATACACTTCCTTGCAAGAAAACTTTTACTTCAATTTGAAGATGAAAGTTTCAAAGAAAGAGTGGCTAAGAAAGGATATAACTATGATGAATATTTAGCATCAATGGTTAGAAAAATTACAACATGCGTATATGACCATCTAGCAATAAATGATCCAGATATAGACTATACAAAGTTATATAGATTATATTCTAAGGCATATTTAGTATGTTCTAAAAAGCTATATGATATATATGCTGCAGTTCCAAATTGTCCATTACCATGGGCAGAAATACCAGATACAATAGACACAGATCTATTTGTACCTGCAAAACTAGAAAGATTTAATAAAGAGAATGTAGAAAATAGACCATTAGTAATTGGTTGGGTTGGAAACAGTAAATGGAACAAAAAATCTGAAGAAGATATAGACTATAAAGGTCTACACACTATATTAAAACCAGCCATAGAAGAACTTAAAGCTGAAGGATATAATATTGAACCTTTCTATGCAGATGTAAACGATAAATATAGAAACGCAGTAGAAATGCAAGAATATTATAGCAACATAGATATATATGTATGTGTTTCTTTAATAGAAGGAACTCCTAGACCACTATTAGAATCAATGAGCTGTGGCGTACCAGTAATAACTACAGATGTAGGCTTAGCTTATGAAGTTCTTGGTAAAAAAGGACAAAAATTCATTCTAAAAGAAAGAAACAAAGAAGAATTGAAAGAAAAAATAAAAGAATTATATAATAATAGAGAGTTATTAAAAGAATTATCTGATGAAAATATTAAAGAAGGTATTAAAAATTCATCAAAATCTACAGTAGGAAAATACATAGAATTGTTTGATGGTATAATAAATAACACTCTTTAATATAAAAAACGCTTAAAATGAGCATTTTGAAGCAAAAAAGACTACACAAATTACTTAAAATGTGTTAGAATATTAAAGGTTAAACTAAACCAAACATATGAAGGAGGAGAAGGATATATGAGTGGACATAGTAAATGGGCAAATATTAAAAGAAGAAAAGAAGCCGTTGACGGTAAGAAAGCCCAAATTTATTCAAAATTAGGTAAAGAAATAACAGTTGCTGTAAAGCAAGGTGGTCCTGATCCGGCAAGTAACGCAAAATTAAGAGATGTTATAGCAAAGGCTAAATCAAATAATATGCCAAACGATAACATTAATAGATGTATTCAAAAAGCTTCAGGAGCAGCTGATGCTACAAACTATGAAGAAATATCTTACGAAGGATTTGGTCCTTGCGGAGTTGCTGTAATAGTTGACGCTATGACAGATAATAAAAATAGAGCTGCAGCAGATATCAGATGTATATTTGATAGAAGTGGTGGTAGCATGGGACAAACTGGTTCAGTTGGTTACATGTTTACTAAGAAATCTGTATTTGTACTAGAAAGCGCTGGTATAGATGAAGATACATTAATGCTAGAAGTATTAGATGTAGGTGCAGAAGACTTTGTAAGCGAAGATGGATATATTGAAATAACAGCAGCACCAGAATCATATTTTAAGATAAGCGAATACTTAGAAAAGAATGGTTACACTACAGTAGAAGCAGAAATTAAAATGGTTCCAACATTAAAGAAAGAATTATCTGATGAAGAAGCTGAAAAATTTGAAAACTTTATAGACAAATTAGAAGCTAATGATGATGTTCAAAATGTATGGCACAACGCAGATATTTAACATAAAAAACAAACAAAAAGACAATAAAAGCAAAAAAGAAAGCAGTATAAACGAAGAAAATAATAGATAATTGGTTACATAATATTGACTTTACATAATATTTATGGTATCATAATATTATAGTATGGCTCAAATTATGTAACTTTATTTTTATGGAGGTAGTAAATATGTATTATGAAAATAAGAAAATGTTTTATATTAAACAATATGGACCAGCAGTAGCGGTCATTATTATATCAATTGCATTAATAGTTACTGGCTTAGTTATAGGATTTACTCCAGACAACAAAGTGGCTAGTGTTACACCCGTAGAAAAAGATGCATACACATATACTAAACAAGCCATAAAAGGAACTGTAAAAGAAGTAAATGGTATAACAGTAACTTTAGTATCAAATGGCGAAGAACATGAAATTAACTTAATTGGTATAGAATCTACAAAAAACACAGAAGCTTTAACTAACAGAATGGCAACAGACTTAACAGGAAAGAATGTAGTAGTAGATTTCGATACAGTTAAATCAGAAAAAGGAAAAACATACGGATACTTATATATAGATAATGACTTCTACAATGAGACATTATTAGAAAGTGGTTTAGCAAATCTTAGAGCAGAAAGAAATAACATAAACAAATTAGATGTATTAGCAAAAGCTCAAATAGAAGCTAGAAACCAAGGTTTAGGTATCTGGAACTAATTACACAGAATGCAGACTAGAGAAAACTTTAGTTTTCATATATAACCTCTTATATCAGCCTCTACTTTTAGTAGGGGTTTGATTTTATTTAAATATAAGAAAAGAGCCCACCCATATTTAATGAGTGAGCCCATGTTATTACAAAACAGCCTTCCGATACGCTATTTCGCGCTCGTAGTTAGGCATCATCATCCAAACACCCTCTGCTGCATCAAAACTTTCCTTAAACAAGTTAATGTTATTTGAAGTAATTGCAAACCAGTCGCCAAACATAGGTGATTTATCTATACACCACCAGAATAAATCTGTTGTAAGTTTTGGTGCAGATTTTCCTACAAGATCATAAGGATTTGTAATATATTCTTTTAGCATGTTGGTTATCGTAATAGCGTTTTCTACGTCACAGTAGAGAAGGAGCTCATCGGTATCGTTTACATAGATACCTGTATTCCGTATAGCATATCTATGTTTGTTATGCAATATACGAGCACCAGCTAACCGAAGCGCTGTTACCAAAAACGCATTTGAGCCCATATAATTGAACTCAACATTCAAAAAGAAATTTTTAATCCTAAAAGGATTCGCAGAAGGCTCTTTTGTAAAGTTACCTGTCTGGATGAGTGAAAATTGCTGATTGTTTTGGGTCATAAATGTAAAAATCTCCTTTAAATTTATTTGTTGGAATAAAAAACATTAATTACAATAGACATTATAGCATACTTTTAGACGTATTTCAATGATACGGTATACATAAAACATATACGTGCTGTTATATAATATATAAGTAACTATTCTTTTATATTTTGTTTTTCCTTATAATATTCATCTTCAATTTTATTCCTCATTATAAATCTAACTATTCTATATACAAATGCTGAAACAAAAGCTATAATTAAATCGCCAAATACTAAATGTGGTGCATTAAATACAAGAAAAGGAAAGGCCAAAGTTGTAACTATAAAAGATATTAATGAAATATATTTTAACTTTATCATATAAATCCTCCTAAATACATTTTATGATAAATGTAAAATATTGTCAATAACCGTTTTTTATATAGTAAACTTATAAAGATAATATATTAAATTAGAAAATATTTATCATTATGATATATATATTTTTAATAGTATTCATAATGACAACTGCATAAGAGTGAGAGAAGAAGTAATAGATAAACAATAAAGAGTGTATAATTAGTTATAATGGGAAATAATCTAACAGTAAATATAAAATGAAATTGAATTAAATAATATTAAATAAAAAATAAATTAATAAGCAAGTATAAAAAGTGTAATAGTGAAAGTAAATAGAATAAATAAAAAGTGTTATATGAAAGAATATGAAGGATGTTTAACAGAATAATAGCTAGAGAAGACTAAGGTAACATATGCCATCTTCGCTAAATGTTATTTCGCAAAATAGATATTTTGTGTATTTTGGAGTAGAAACTATTGCATATAGAACCCTCTTCTGATATTATATATGTATATCAAGGCTTTCATGGCCTTTCATATATATTTCGTATTTATATTTTTATTTATATATACATATATATTACCACTTGTTTACTCTACTAGTTATTCTACTACATAATTATATATCTGTATATACATTTTATAAAATTTTGTACATTATATATGTGTCTTTATACAAAATTAGTCATTTTAGCCCTATTTTCTATTTTAGCGTTCTAGGGGCCTTTTTTTCAAGGTCAAACTATATACCCCTAATAATAAAAACGCCTTAAAATCGATTCTAGAGCGTCGTTTTTTGGAGGTATTTATGAAACATCCCACATATGATGATATGCCGCAAATTTTGCAAGATTATCTAAAGAATTACTTAACAGTTACTAAAAACAGATCTAAAAATACTGTTAATGAATATTATTATGATCTTAGAGATATTTTTCAATTTATTAAACGTGATAAATATAATATTAAAATTGAAAATTTCAAAGAAATTGATATTTCAGATTTAGATTTAAATTTTTTCAAATCTGTAGAAATTTCAGATATATATAATTATTTATATGATAAAAATACTAAAGCAATTTCCAGAGCTCGTAAAATTTCATCAATTAAATCATTTTATAAATATTTATGCGATATTACTAAAAAAATTGAAAGAAATCCAACTTCAGGACTTGAAGCACCAAAATTAGAAAAAAGATTACCAAAATATTTAAATCTAGACGAGTCGGTTGCCCTACTCCACTCTGTTGATGGCGAGTTCAAAGAAAGAGATTTTGCCATTATAACATTGTTCTTAAACTGTGGTTTACGTCTTTCTGAGCTTGTTGGAATTAATTTAGAGCACATTAAAGGAGATACTCTATCTGTTATCGGTAAAGGTAACAAAGAACGCTCTGTGCACCTAAATAAAGCTTGTTTAGATGCTATAGAAACATATCTTAGGGTTAGACCACAAGATAAGGTTAAAGGTGACGACAGACGCGCATTGTTCCTAAGCAAAAGATTTAAACGTATATCTCCTAGAATGGTAGAAATAATGGTAAAACAATATATTATTGAAGCGGGACTTGATCCTAAAAAGTATACACCACATAAATTAAGACATACCGCGGCTACATTAATGCATAAACATGCTGGTGTAGATATTAGAACATTACAACAAGTATTAGGACATGAAACTATTGCTACAACACAAATATATACTCATATAGACAGCGATGAAGTTAAATCTGCAATAGACAATAACCCATTAAATAAATTAAAATAATATACTTTATTGTATATATGTAAATAGAGATGCTTATATATTTTAAGCACCTCTTTATTATTTTATATTTTATTCTATCTATATATTATAGTATAATTACTTAATTTCCGTACCGCCCCATTCAACTAAAACAAAGCCGTCTCTATTTGGAGTTTCTAAGACTTGTTCTTTGACGCTAATAGGCGATTTAAGACCTTTATATGTCATTAGGACTCTAATTACACTATCTGGATTTGGACTCACTTCTAAAGGCATATTAGCATCAATTTCCTCTTTAGTAGCAAATCTAATATAATTGTACTTATTGGCTTCTAATATAGGTAACCAGTATATAATAAATTCTTCAGCTTCATGTTCATTTAGACCTAGTATTTCCAATTTTTCTTCTAAGAACTTGGCTGAATCTTCACCTTTAATTACAAATCCCTCATCTGTAACTGTAAAGTCTATTAAACTATCCGCTTCATAATATAACGAATACAGACTTCTTCCTGTTTCTATATATGTTAAATCTCCATTTGGTTTAGCAAGTACAGACCATCCATTTGTGTATTTAGGGTATGTACAAGTTAATAGTTCCTTATTTACAAGTTTTACATCTACTTTAGTATCTTTTGTAGGGTATAGATATATAACAGGTTTTTTAACCATCATATCTCCTTGATTTAATATATTGGGAAACTCTATTGCATTAGTAATCTTTTCAAATTCTTGCTCAATATACATAGGCACAACATTAACTATAGTTTGTGTACTAGCATCTGTAGGTATTATTATAGCATAACCATGTACTATAGAAGGACTAGGAACTCCTTTTATTTGATCCCAAACATATAGTGCTATTACTTTACCTAGATTTTCAACATCTGCAAGTCTACCATAACAATGGCTATAACTAGTATAAGATAATACAATATAATTTTTGTTTTTGTCAGTATATTTAATATCTATATTTCTTTCTGTACAAAACTCTACATATTGATCATATGTCATAACTTCTTTAAGATGCTCATTTGCATTTTTATTTTCTGCATCTAATAAGTATGTTACATTTTGATGTTCACCGCTATATACACCATTGTATGTATAAATGTAATAATCTTTACCCTTAAACCTCTCAATTCTTGTATTAGCTAATGTAGTTGGAATTTCATCTGGTAGACGAATAATCATATAAATTGCACATAATAACAGACCACATATTACACCTATTGAAATAAAAAACGCCTTATTTTGCCTTTTAGGAAGTCGATTTTTCTCAGTATTTTCAGTATTTATAGGATTCTCTTGTTTTTCTATATTTATATCATTTTCTACAACTTTTTTCTTATTTTCTTCCATATAATCACCTCATATATAGTATACATAGATATTATCACAGACATAAAAATAAGGCAACTAAATTAATAGCTGCCTAAAGGGAATTATATAATATTTCTACATGTATATAGGTACATTCAATTCTTGACCATAATATATAGTGCTCTCAGTTAAGTTGTTTATATTCTTTATTTGTATAATAACATTTTGTACATTTAATTCTTCAGTAGATGCTTTGCATATATCTGAAGCAATGCTCCATAAAGTATCATTACGATCTACACGTATTGTTTTAGTTTGTATATTTCTTGAACCAAATGTAATGTTAGTAAAAGCATTAAATACTAAGAATATTATTGCTAATACTATTATATTTGTTACTACTCTTTTATAATTTACTCTATATCTTTTTTTCATAATATTACCTCCGAACCTTTGTTCTGTTTTAATTATATATAAAGAACAATTGTTTGTCAATACTTTTTTGTTAAAATATCGAATATTTGTTCGTTTTGTTTGTTCCCTACTTTATACAAAATATCTATTTTACGAAATTATGTCTACTGTTTTTCTTGACCTGTGCTCTGCTTCTATGTTATAATAAAAATGGTCAGTATTATAAGCCACTATAATAATTTAAGGAGTGTTTAGATTGAAGACTTTTCAAGCAACCGACCATCACAGTAAAATTAGGTACGACTTCAAATTCTCAGACGGAAAATTGGTTAAACTTACAGTAAGTAAGTCCACTACTAAAGTGGCCGCTGTTGAAGCGTACGCAAATCCCGCAAAAGGACAGCATCCTATCTCTAAGCCTTTGTTTGATAAGGCATTTAGAGTAGTCTGCACTGATCCCGTCTTCACTGACTACAAGGGATTCTTAGAACAACTGAATAAGGATGAGACATTTAGAAAGGATGCCGAAAGAATTATTGCCGGATATATCGGCTCTATGGCAAATAAAATTCGCAGAATGTCGCTTGCGCTTGAAGAAGCGTAAAAAATAAAGAACTCGTAGTAATTTGCGAGTTCTTTTTATGTATATTATTTGGTTATTATATAGTCAACTTCTTTAAAACCTTTTGGTGGTATATTAATTATTGAAACAAGCGTAAGTCCTAATATAGAATTGTCCTTTGGTTGCTTATATGTAAAATTCAAACTAGGACTTACTGTAGTTTTACCAATAGATTCTTGATATTTTCTTTCTTCTTCTATATTATGTATTCCCGCCTGGACAAGATCGGCATTATATTTTTCCAAATCTCTTTTATATTCTGCTTCGTATCTAATTTTTAATTCCGGTATATTACATGTAAGTGCTTTGTTTATTGGTTTACGAACTTTTGCATAAGTTGGTTTATATTCATCCTTCTTTTCTTCGTATTTGAGTCTTTCTATATATGACAATTCGTTAGCCGACATAGTAAACGTCTCGTCTAATTCATAAGTATCGCTTTTAAAGAAAAACATTTTGTCTTTATATGCTATTATTTTATAATGTGGTTTCCCTAAAACCTTTATGCTAAGTTTACATCTAAATATGTGCTCACAATCTATCACTCCGTCATAATATGCGCTTGTATATAACTCACCATTTTCAATAATTTCACTATATTTAACTTTATTTTTACCATAATCTATTACTCGTTCTAAAGCTGGTAGAACCTTTTTATTTAATCCTTTGGCTGACAATAAATCGTTGTATACATTCACTAAATTTGCAACCTTTTCTTCTAATGTAAATCCAGCATGATATGCACTATTTACATCTTCTATATTAATAGTTTCTTGACATATGTCTATATATTTATCCTTTAATATGCGTTCATAGTTATCATGATTAATATGAGATAAGATATATGGCATTCTTGCTTCTTTAATCACATCTTTATATGAAACTTTCTTCTTGCCTGAAATAGAAGTGTCCTTTATTTTAATATTATTTATATCATTATTTTTTGTTTCTTTTTTATAATATTTAATATATAGCAATACAAATAACAGCCCCATTGCTATACCTATTATAATTGCGT
>JAZOWO010000042.1:0-6364 GCA_045659265.1 Clostridia bacterium
GTATCTACACCTTTTTTAAGTATTTCTTCAAAATTATGTTCATCTGGGAAATAATATGCTGTTACACCCCATTCTAAAGATAATTGTCTATATGTTTTTTCATTAGCTGTAAATACATATATTGGGCATTTTGGTCTATATCCAGAAAGAACT
Source organism: Clostridia bacterium (assembly GCA_045659265.1). Taxonomy (GTDB): domain Bacteria; phylum Bacillota; class Clostridia; order TANB77; family CAG-465; genus UMGS1649. The sequence continues at coordinate 154 of JAZOWO010000042.1, forward strand.
GCTGGAGTTTTACCTTTATCTGATATAGATATTATCGCTTTAGCTTCTGTAAACAATGCACTTGAGCATACTGCAAAGTTTATTTGTCTTCTAAATAGATTTGCATCTTTAGATTCATCTTCATCTTCTGCTTCTACATAAGCTCCTAATTTACTTACATTACGTTTCTTAAATCTATTCCAATAATCTATGCTGTTTTCTGTTTCCTTAGCTATATTTTTCATCATGTTTATACATTCTACTGGATATTTACCAGAAGCAGATTCTCCAGAAAGCATTATTGCACCCGTACCATCATATATTGCGTTTGCAACGTCAGATACTTCTGCACGAGTTGGTCTTGGATTAGATACCATTGATTCAAGCATTTGTGTTGCAGTTATAACCATCTTACCTGCTGCTGTAGCTTTCTTTATCATATCCTTTTGGATTTGTGGAAGTTTAGCTATAGGCACTTCAACACCCATATCTCCTCTTGCTACCATTACGCCATCTACTAATTCAAGTATAGCGTCATAGTTTTCTATACCTTCTTCGTTTTCTATTTTAGCTATTATTTTAACTTTATCTCCGTTAATGCTATTTAAGTAACTTCTTAAGTCTAAAACATCTTGTACTTTTCTTACAAATGATGCTGCTATAAAGTCTACATCGTTTTCTACACCGAATTTAATATCTTCTTTATCTCTTTCAGTTAAAGCTGGTAAAGATAATTTTATTCCTGGTACGTTAACACCCTTTTTAGATTTAATATTTCCTGTATTTTTAACAAGACATATAATATCTTCTTTTTTAAGTTTAACAACTTCAAGTTCTATTAATCCATCATCTAAAAGTATAGTAGAACCTACTTTAACATCATCTACTAGACCTTTGTATGTAATAGATACTCTTTCAGTATCTCCTACAATATCTTTAGTAGTAAGAGTAAATTCTGAACCTTGAACTAAAAGTACTGGTTCTTCTTTAAATACTCCCAAACGTATTTCTGGTCCTTTTGTATCTAACATTAAACCTACATTTTTACCTAATTTTTTATTTAATTTTTTAACTCTTTCTATTTTTGCTAAATGTTCTGGATGTGATCCATGTGACATATTAAATCTTGCCACATTAAGTCCAGCCTTCATTAGTTTCTCTAACATAGCTTCGCTTTCTGAGCTTGGTCCTATTGTCGCTACTATTTTTGTTTTTATCATAAATATCTCCTTTATTTTTATCCCCCGCGTTTCGGGCACTATATACTACTATACTTTTATAATAAATGCAAGTTTTTTGCAAGTATTATGTCAAATTTTATCTATTTTTTATATATCTGTATATATCTCCCCAGTTATTTACCTCTTTAATATATTCATTTTCTTCTAATTTCTTTAAATTTGTATCTCTAAAATATAACGTTTTAACCCCATTACTTGAAAGATGTTCTATTACTTTGTAATCGTCATCTATCATAAAGTCTACTTTAGATTCAAGACACGCATTTAACTTGTCTGATGTGTGCCAATAGTATTTATCAAAAGAAATATTATTTTCTTCAAATATTCTTATAGCATCATCTGCCATCTCAGGTATCCAGCCACCCCTTGCTGTTATTACAACAAATGTATGGCCTTCGTTTTTTAGTCTTTCATAGACCGTCTTAAAGCCAGCCATTAATGGACTAACTTTAGAAATTTCTAGATAATATTTATCTCTAAATACTTTAGTTTGTTCTTCTGTCCAATTATATCTTTGTTGATGTTTAGGTTCTGTTCTATCTATTAAGTTATTTCCACCCAGTTCTTCAATATCATATATTTCTTCATATGTTCTAAATACTGATTCAGAATCAAAAACAACACCATCTAAATCTATTCCTATTACCATAATTACTCCTTATATTCTTCTATAGCTTGTACAACATCATCTATTACATTTTTAGGTGTAGATGCACCAGCCATAATTCCTATATTTATTTTATCTTCTAATACCGTTAAATCTAATTCGTCTTTTGTTTCTACCCAATATGTATTAATGCAATTTTCATTAGCTATATCATAAAGCTCATGCGTATTTGAGCTATTCTTTCCGCCAATTATTATCATAACATCTTTTGTTCTTGCCATTTCTCTTGTTTCGTTTTGCCTTATACTTGTGGCATTACATATTGTGTTTTTGACTATTACATTTGTACCCTTGTCAACGTTTTCTTTTATGTATTCCGCATATTTTAAGAATGTTTTTTCATCAAAAGTAGTTTGAGCAATTATTGCAATATTTTTATATCCATTAAGTTTGCTTATTATTTCTTTTAATTCTTCTTTATTTTCTATAATACAAGCATTATTACCTAAAAAGCTTATTGTACTTTTAGCTTCTGGATGATTCTTTTTAGCAACTAAAATTATATATGATTCTTCATTTATATACTCTTTTACATCTTCTTTTATTTTCGCAACCTTTGGGCAAGTTAAATCTAGAACCTTCATTTTTCTTGCTTTCGCCAGTTCATATGTATGTTTTTCAGCACCATGCGCTCTTATTACCAGTTTAGATTTATCTGGCACTTCATCTATGTTGTCTACAAAAATAACCCCTTTATTCTTAAAGTTATTTACAACATCTTTGTTGTGTACCAACTCACCCAAGCAATATATTTTTTCATTATTCTTTTCTAATTCTTCATTTGATGTTTTTATACATAAGTTAACCCCGCCACAAAAACCGGCATATTTACCTATTTCAATGTTTCTTTTCATAAATCCCCCGTTTATATGAATTATATATATCACATATACAAATATTTTTCCACTAATAAATATTACAAATGTGTATCATTTTATCGTTTTATTTTACATTTTTTCCGCTTTAATATATACTTATTTTATATATTATTAAGGGGGAACATATGAAAAAAGGATATATTGATTCATCTACGATTATAGTTATAGTGTATCTCTTCTTTTTCTTAATATCTTTTGTTTCAGAATTTATAGATTTATCTGAGATAAATTTAAATCCATGGGATTATGCAAGAATAACTGATGTAGATTACAAAGCAGTACTCATAGATGAATATGGTAGTAATGGTAAAATCCGTGTAACAGAAAAACTTACATTTGATATTCACGCCTTCTCTAAAGGCAATTTATTCTGGGAACTTTGGAGAGCACTACCAGAAAAATATGAAGATGGCGTAAAAGTAGATTACAATGTTATATCTGTTAAAGAAATATTACCAGATGATAGTTACAGACCATATAAAGAAGCACGTAAAATATACTGGTATGATAGAGAGTATAGAAATAATCCATACTACTGGTTCCATAGTCCAGGCCCATACAATCCAGATTACGATAGATACGAATGTGTATTAATGTATGTTAATGGATTATACAGAGAAAAAGTTCAATTTGAAGTTGTTTATGAAATGAATAACGCTGCTTTAAGATATGCAGATTGTTCTTCTTTATACTTAACTATGTATTCAGAATCTACAATAAAATATCTAAAATCTTTCAAAGCAGAAATTTTAATACCAGATAAAGATATGCCTGATGTAGGCAATTATAAAGCTGGTACATATGGAACAAATTCACATACATTTAATTTTACAGAGTCAGATTACAAGAATCCAGGATACCATACGTTTAGTATAGACCTAGATGAATCCGAACTTAAGTTTAGACCATATAACCAATATGTAGAATTCACATTACTTTCATATGGTAAAGACAGACATAAATTTACAGATTTCGCTTCAAGAAATCATTATTATAACGATCCAGCATTACAAGAAATATTAGACGAACAAAAAGAATATGATGAACTTCTAACAAATGCTCGTAGTGCTAAAACAAAAGTACTTGTAATAGCAATTATAGTTTCAGTAGTTATATTATTCTCAACAACGCTTACTATTAACAAACTATATACAAACAATACATTCTATAGACCGAGTATGAATGTACAATACTTTAGGGAAATACCTAGCAACTTAGATCCATACTTTGCTGCTACTTTAGTCTTCTCTAAAGAGAGAAAGAAAAAAGAATTAAAAGAAGTATATTCTGCTTTAATGCTAAGTTTAGTACGTAAAAAATATATAGCATTAGAGAAAAAAGATATAAATTTAGATTGGACACCTAAAAATACTGTCTTTAGAATATTAGCTAAAGTAGACAATAGACCAACCGAACCAGTGCCTAATCCTAATACTATAGCATACAATTCTACTGCTCCACGTCCTAGCATTATGGATAGAATTGCTAAGATGGAAAAAAATCCAGTAACAGCTACAAAAATTTCTAAATATTATTCAGATACATACGGCGAATTAGAAGAATTAACTCCTTCTGAAGAAGCTTATCTAAATCTAATATATAGATATAATAGACCTGATGGATTAACAATGGAACAATTCCAACAAAGAATTAAAGCAGATTATTCTAATACAAATTCCTTTGTTACAAAAGTAAAACGTTCTGTTAAAAATATAGGTGTATTACAAGGCTACTTCCAAACAGTAGAATATGATAAAGAAAAAAATAAAATGCTAAACAAAGCAAAATCTTCAAGAAATTGGGGTCTAGTATTTATTATTATAGTAAACTTCATTTCTCACTTTACTCGTTTAGATTATGCTTACGGTGCATTTACCCTTATTGGTATAGCATGTTTACTTAAAGCATATAAATTAAGTAAAGTTGGACGTACCGCTTTACTATATACTCAATTTGGTGAAGATGAATATGCAAAATGGAAAGGCTTATATGATTTCTTAAACAGCCAAACTTTAATGCATGAAAAAACAGTTGTAGATTTAGTGTTATGGGAAAAATACTTAGTTTACGCAACTGCATTTGGAATTTCAGAAAAAGTTATTAAAGCATTAAATATAAGATGCCAAGAATTTGAATTAACAGCAAGTCCTATGTTTGAAAATAGATATTATCGTTCAACATACTTCCGCTCAAGCAGTCGTTCATTTAGTTCAAATGTTCGTTCTGCATCGAGATCATACTCTAGTCATTATAGTGGTGGCAGCTATTATGGCGGTGGTCGCGGTGGCGGCGGCGGTGGCGGTGGTCACTAATACAAACGATATAAAATAATCACAAATAAAACAAATAAAAAAGAGTTCATTAAATATGAACTCTTTTATTTGTAATATAATTAATCTATTTCAATTAGTCTATTTCTTTATTCGTTTTCTTAATTTTAGCTTTAACCGGTTCTTTAAATCCATCTGTATGTAATATTTCCAAACCTTTCTTTTTGTATTCATACAATAATTTATTTGTATCTTTTCTAATTTTTTCATTATCCGAAACAAGAATTACTCTCTTTATTCCATTATCTAAAAGATACTTTCCACTTGGCATATCTTGTTCATACACATACCAGCTATTATCATAAACAGTTCTATCTTTTCTAATTAAATTCATTCTAGTACTATCAAATAGAAATGCTGGTGGCGCATCTTCTTCAAAAGAGATATTTTTAAGTATATCCGCGCCCCATAAAACAGCTAATTCTAGTGGTGAATTATCTACATTTGCAGTAGAACCCAATTGTTCATCTGGTCCGTTATATATAGCAATAGGTCTTACTCCTAGTTTTGCTAGACTAAGTCCTTCTTTTACACTTTCAGCGCCAGGCAAATCTATTATAAACGCCGTTTCTTTATTTATGTGCTCTTTATATAATATATCATCTAAATTTCTACTAAAATATTCTTCCTTAACATTATCCATATCTAATCCAACAAATAGCACTGGTCTTACCCAACCTTGCCATTTGCTTTTAGGAGCCCAAATTTTGTATATTTCTTTTCCTAACATTAATCTACACTCCCTTCTATTAAAACTGGAATATCTGCCGCATTAGAGTCTATACGAGGCACATTACTAACTCTTGCATAAAATCCCGCTTGTTTTCCATCTACTGTATATGATCCAACACACACGTGATACTCTTTACCATCTATTCCTTCAAGTGGTTTGCTAACAAACTGTTTTTGAGCAAGATAGCGTTTAGGATGCCATTTTACTTCTTTTAGTATTTTATTAAACTCGCCTTCTTCACAAGCTTCCTTTATACCTATCTTTTCACCTACTCTGCCATATACAGGTTTATATATATATCCACTTTTATCTTCTAGTTTTTTATAGTCTTTAATAAGTTTTGTATCTGGTAAAAGTTCTCTCCAATATTTCATAGAAATTCC
>JAZOWO010000043.1:0-1711 GCA_045659265.1 Clostridia bacterium
ATTATTGTAATGACTAATACTATTAATGATATTCCTTGTTTCTTTTTCATTTGTTTCCCCCCTTATTAATTTATGTTTTTATATTATATCATATTCTTATTATTTTCAACTCTCTTTTAGCTATGTTTTCCATTTATTTTAGGCAAATCAAAAGAGTCACACATATGAAGAGCCCCAAAAAATGTTAAACATTTTTTTGGGGGCTCTTCATATGTCATCTTTAATAATTACTATTCAACTATTTCTTTTTGTTTTTCTTTTTATTTTTACCTTTAGCTTTATCATTCGACTCATTTTTAGTCTCTTCTTTTGGTTGTTCTGTTAATGTTTCTTCTATCTTTACTACTTTATCTTCACTTGCATCAATAAACTCTGATGTTTCGTTCTTCTTAAATATATATGTTAATACCAATCCTAAAGCTACTAAAGAAATTGCTACTATTGCATATGAATATATTACCGGTATTTGTGTTAATGCAAATAACGCAGTATATATTATAGCTAACGCTAACATTCTATATTTACTTGCTTTTTTCTTAAATACTTCATAAATAAATAGTCCTACTATTAATTGACTTAGTGCTAATGTTAATAATATTGTTGATACAAAAATCACTAACACAGGCCATGCAATTATTCCTAAACCAAATATACCTGCAAGTATTAATATAATAAGAACAAATGGTGCTATTATTAATAGTCCCGCTGAAGATAGTACTCCAAATGTTGAATTTTCCATAAATCTTGCTGACATCTTTGTAGCTACAGATTTATCTTTTTTAGTTATTAACATTGCTACAAATGTATATACTAATACTGTTTTTATACCTTTTATTACTATTCTTGTTACATTTACCTTATCTTCTTTTTCTACGCTCTTAGTAACTACAGCTTCTGGATACATTGATATTATCTCTTGTTTTACATCTTCAAAACCTACTTCAGCTTCTAATCTTCCTTTTATTGTACTATTTTCTAAATCCAAAGTAGATGTTAATATTCTTAGATCTTGTTCTACTGTTCCTGATATTTTTGCATCTAATGAAGCTGCTATTAGGTTACCTTTAACTGTTCCTAATACATCCAAATCCGTAGATACTATAACAATATCTCTTTCAACAACAGCATTTTCCATCACTTGTACTTTCTCAGCTATTATTACTGTGTCGTCAGATACTTTTCCTTCTATCACTACATTATTTGCTACAATTAAAGCGTGTTCTACTTCACCTTTTATTGTAACCATATCTCCAGTAAAGATTCCGTGCACACCTTCTAATTTATCTTCCACATCAATTGTAGTTTCACCAAATGTTATTCCAGAATGTTTTACTGTTTTATCATAAGTGGCACTTTTTTCAAAAACATTAATAAACGGTAAATTTATATCATTATCTTTGCTTAGTTTATATGCCGTTTCATATATTCCTAAATTTAATAATTCTACTCCATATGCACTGCTAAATGTTGTTAACATTAAAACAAATACAAATAAAATTGCTACTATTTTTTTCTTCATTTAATACCCCTTCTTTCAGTGCAATTATACACTTTTTTCTATGCGTTTTCAATGTGTTTCTTTAATATATAATATATTCTATCTTTTCCAATTATATAATTAGAATGTCCTGCTCTTTTTACTATTTCTAATTTGCTGTTTGGTATATTCCTATGTATTAATTTAGTATGAGATAATTTTATACAATCTCTA
>JAZOWO010000044.1:0-7163 GCA_045659265.1 Clostridia bacterium
AAAATAAAATTAGAATCATTACTTGAAGAAGATTCAGAAGCTAGAATTTTTGAAATTATTTCATATGCTATTTTAAAAAATCATTATAAAAACATTTTTGTATATATAGGAAGTAGTATAAGAAATATACATAAAGAATCATTACATCTTTATAAAACAGGAAGGACAAATGCAAATGATGGAGGAATAGATTTTGTAATGAGACCACTAGGAAGATTTTTTCAGGTTACAGAAGTAGATAATTTCGACAAGTATTTATTGGATATTGATAAAGTAATGCGTTTTCCAATAACATTTGTAGTAAAAACAAATACAAATAAAGCAAAAGTTTTGGAAAATTTCAATAATTATATAACTGAAAAATCAGGAGGAATGGAAGTGGTAATAAAAAAATATATAAATTCCATAGAAGAGATAATTACAATAAATGAATTAAAAAAATGGTTATTTGAACTAAATGCAGAAAGTATATCAGAACTTATTTCAGATATAGAATTATATTATAAACTAGAATTGAATATAGATGAAGATGATTTATAAAAATGAAATCGGCTAATATGAAAAATAAATTGACTAATAATTTAGATACATTTTTAGATACAAATTGTTGACAGTTTAAAATTAAGCACTAAAATAATTTTATTTTATATAGCATAAATAAAAGTTTTTAAAACATTTATGCAAAGGGAAAGAAAAATTCCGAAATAAGAAGAATTCTGTTCATTTCCATGTGGAAGTGGTAAGAAATACAAACAATGTTGTTGTAGAAATTAATAATTAGACATAAAGGAGCAAATATGTGAAATATTGCTCCTTTTGTCGTTATTATGTGAGTGTATATAAAAAACTTGCAAGAAATTTTTTAATGTGATAGGATTTAGAAGATGAATATTTTAATATTTATCATTTAAGTTTTAGGAGGTTTTATATATGGAAAGAAAACTTAGAGTTGCCCAAATAGGCACAGGTAAAATGTCTGTATACACAATGAGATATGTATACGAGAAAGGTGCTGAAATAGTAGCAGCATTAGATGTTAATCCAAATGTTATAGGAAAAGACATTGGGGAAATAATAGGATCAGATAATAAAGGTGTTACTATCGGTCACATGGACAATGCTAGAGAAATATTAACAGCTGCTAAACCAGATGTAGCTATTGTTACAACAATGAGCTTAATTGCAGATCTAGATAACCCATTAACACTATGTGCTGAACTTGGAATAAATGCAATCACAACTTGTGAAGAAGCATTTTATCCAGCAAACTCAAATCCAGTATTAACAAATAAATTAGATGAAATAGCAAAAAGAACTAACTGTACAATTACAGGAAGTGGATACCAAGATATTTATTGGGGACAATTAATTTCTTCAATAGCTGGTTCTACACAAAGCATTACTAAAATAAAAGGAAGCTCTAGCTACAACGTAGAAGATTACGGTATAGCTCTTGCTAAAGCACACGGTGCTGGTTTAACTTTAGATGAGTTCGATAAAGAAGTTGCAGCAGCAGATAGAATATCTGATGAAGCAAGACAAGAACTTATTAATAAGGGTGAATTTATGCCATCATACATGTGGAATGTTAATGGCTGGCTTGCAGATAAACTAGGATTACACATTACTTCTCAATCTCAAAAATGTGTTCCTCAAACATATCCTACAGACCTAGAATCTTCAACACTAGGAATGACTGTAAAAGCTGGAGACGCAACTGGTATGAGTGCAGTTGTTACATCTGAAACAGCAGAAGGAATCACAATTGAAAGTGAATGTATTGGTAAAGTTTATGGTCCAGATGAATTCGATAAAAACGAATGGACAGTAATTGGTGAACCAGAAACAACAATAGTTGTTGAAAAACCTGCAACAGTTGAACTTACATGCGCTAGCATAGTAAACAGATTACCAGACGTTGTAAATGCTAGACCAGGTTATGTACCAACAGCTGAAATTGGAGAATTAAACTTTAAAGTAAGACCTCTAAATGAATATGTTAAATAACAAAAGATATAAATAAAATATTAAGAGCAAGATATATAAATCTTGCTCTTTTTGTGGTACAATAGAGGCAAATAAATAACGGGTTGAAGGGTAAGATGAAGTTTATGAATAAAGGGGAATTATATAAAACAACAGAGGAGAAGTTACAAGAGTTTTTAGATTTTCTTTACGTTGTTGACAAAGAAAATAAACTAGATACATTAGAATCTAAATTGGATGCAATTAAAAAGATTATAGAAAGTAAAGAAACGAATGAATATATTCTAGATTGCAAGAAAATTATAGATAAGAATATTGGTATAGAAAAGCTTTTAGAATTTATAGAAGAAATACAACGTGCAGTAAAAGATAATAATGAAGATGAACTTAATAAGCTAAATGATACACTAAGTGAGTATATAAATGGGATAAAAGATAACAATACTCAATTGTCTGTAAGAACGAAATGGAGAGCCATAGATAACTTACTAAAGAATGAAGAATTAAATCCTAATGATGCTTTAAGAAGTGAATTGTTAGATGAGCCAACATCAGATACTTACAAAGCGATAACTGCTTATGACATATTAAATCCAACTATAATATATACAGATGAATATGATCCATATTATGCATTTGAGGGAAGCTATGATATTTTAGAAACTATTAGCGGAAATCAAATATATACTTCAACACCAAAATTGGAATTTATACTAAATATGCGTGATAGGTTGTTAAAAACAGATAACGTATTAGAAAACTTCAAATATTTATATATAAGGAGACATAGAGTATACTTTGATGAATTAGATTATTACAAAATGGCAAAAAATATGTTCAATATGTCTAATGAAGAAGCTAAAAATATGTTTACTGAATATGCAGATGATTTCCTAAAGAATAAAAGATATAAAGAGATATATAAGGAATTAGAAATATCCGAAGAAGAGATAGCGGAAATATTCCATCAAGACCTATCAGATGAGCTTAAGCATAACAAAGAATTCATATTATCTATACTTGAAGACTCTGTGGTAATATACAATTATAACTTAGAAATAGAAGAACGAAATGATAGAGATATAGTTTTAAGTTATATAAATAATGTTAATACTGAGAAGTGGGCTTTAACATTACCTGAATATTTAGATAAGAAGCTTTTTGAAGATAAAGAGTTAGTTATAAAATGTATAAATAAGAATTGCATGGAAGCATATCATAGAGCTTCGTTAGAGCTGTTATCAGATAAAGATATATTAAAACTTATATTTAAAGTAAGACCACAAGAAATATCAAGAATAACTTGGAAAGAAAATAAAGAATATTTAGAATCGCTTCAGATAAAAGATGCTGAAGAAGCGGAAAAAATTATTGGAAATGTAGAATATGAAACCGCTATTAGACCTACATCGTTATTACATTTTAGTGATGAGTTAAGAGATAATAAAGAGTTTATGCTTAAATATTTATATCTTTATCCTAATGATTACAAATACTTAAGTGAAAGATTACAAATAGATATAGATATGGTAATAGTAGCAATGAATAATGGAATGTTAGAAGAATGGGATTTAAGTTATTACATATCTTGTTTTTCAGAAGAAGAACTTGCTGATGAAAGGATAATAAGGAAACTAATAGAAACGCCACAACTTGTGAACAATAATAGTTTTTTATCTTTAGTATTAGATTTGCCTAATGATGTATTCAAAAAGTATATGCTTAATACAAAAATTGTAGAAAGCATATTAGCTATCAATAAGCGTGGATGGTGCTGGCCCCAAATTGAAGATATCGTTTCTAAAGTTTATGAAGTTTTTGAAGGAGTGCCAGATAACGAATTCTTAATAATTGCATTAATAAAAATGTCACCAGAAGATTTTTTAACTACAGGAGAAGATTTAAAAAAACAAGGAGACTTTGAAGGAAGCATTTATGAGGAAATAGAAAACGATGAAAAGTGTAAGAAATTGTTAAAGTCAGTGCTATCAAATAAAGAGGATATAGAATATATAATTATAGAAAATCCTTGGGTGTTTAGATATATAGATGAAAAACTAAAATATGATGTTGCGTTTATAGTAGAGTGTGTTAAAATAAACAGAAATGTATATCAAAATATTCCAGAGGAATTATTAAACAATGAAGAAATAGAAAATGCTAATAAAGTGAACCCAGAAGACGAATGGTTCGATTTTGAATCAGATGACGATTTGCCATTTTAGACAGATATAAACAGGAGGTGTATTATGAGTTGGGATGAAACATCACGAGATTATAGAATATATGGTAATATAACAGAAGAAAAGAAAAATGAACTATTAGATTATTTAGAAGAATTAAATGAAACTTTAGGCGAAGCATTAGACATTGATACAACATATATACCTGAAAATGTTATTGTAGAAATAGTAGAAGAAGGATTATATAAATATGGTTGTTTCAGAGGAGTAATAAACGATGAACAAAAATTCATCGAGAATATTCTAAACATAGATAAAGGTAATATTGAAGTTGAGATGACGACTAATGGTTGGTGTGAAACGGATTCGGAAATATACTATTATAAAGACGGAGAAATAAGGCGAACAACAAGACAAACAAGAGAGTTTGAAAAAGTAAAAAATAATAAAGAAGAACTTATTAAAAAAATAAAAAAAGATATAAGTTATTTTGAAAGCTTGTCTAAAGAGGAAAGAGAAAACATAGAGTACCAAAAAGCATCTATGTATGCAGAATATCCAAGTATTACTTGGGAATTTGGAACAGATGGTTATGATAAAATGTATTCTGAAGAATTTGTAAAAAGCGAAGATGCCCTAAGACTTGCATTTAAGTTGGGAACAAGAGACAAGCTTCTTAAGAAAAGAATATTACCAAATTTTATAAATAATACAGAATTACTTAAATCGCTTTTACCATTAAAACCAAGATACATTAGATATATGCCTGATGAGTTAAAAAAAGACAAAGAACTTATATTAAAATTAATAGAAAAAGATAAAACAACACGTGGTTCTAAAATGGATGTTGAAGACATAGATTCCAGTTTATATGAAGATAAAGAGGTAATGCTTAAATTTTTAGATATAGCTGCGTATTCGCTTGAATATGCAAGTGAAGAATTAAAGAAAGATTATGACTATTGTAGTAAGGCTGCTAAAAAAGATTTGATTAATATGTATGCAAACATAAAGAATGAAAAGGTCCTAAATGAAAATATAGTCAAAGTAATTTCTAGTGTAGGAGTATTATTAAACGATACCAAATTACCTAATGTTAAAATAACTGATGAGCTAAGAAATAATCTAAATTTGCACAAAGAATTATTTAAGAATTTTATAACTAGAGACGAGGAAAGCTTGCCTAAAGATGAAAAACTAAATAAGAAAAGACAAGAAATAGATGATATAAATAGTATAGAAGAATTGTTTTTATTTTGCTATAGAAAAAAAGAATTCAGCATACCTGACCTATATTATGCTATGTTGCCAAATTCATTAATAAAAGATGAAAACTTTATTAAAAATGTACAAGAACTAAATAAAACAAGACGTCCAAAGATGCCATATGGTGGGGAATTTAGAGACAAGTTAAAAGTTATATTAAATGACGAACTTTTACAGGATAAAAATACCATAGAGATGCTAAAAAATAATAAAATAGAGATTGTATTTAGGCCAGAGTTTATTACCACTAAAGAGGCTGTGGTAGCAATGTTAAAAAATAAAAGCAAGGATAAGTGGAATAAAATTGAACTTAGAAATCTAAACGAAAATTTAAGAAATGATTTGGAAGTTCAAAGAGAGTATGTTTTACAAAATGGAGCGTATTTAATTAAGGAAATAAATCCTGAGTTATTAAAAGATAAAGCAATAAGAGAAATTGCTTTTGGAAATCTATGTTTATTCTTAGAGGGAATATTAGACGGAGATTATGGGTACTTTACTGATGAAGAATATTCGGTGGAGGCATTAAAAGAATTGCTGTACATAAAGGAGTTAACTAATTTTAATTATGAAGATTTGTTAATTTTAGTAAGAAACAATCCGTTAATATTGTTATACACTAAAGAAGATTATTTTGACGACAAAAAAATGATGATGGAAGCAGTTAAAGGTAATATGGGCATACTTAGATTTGCAAACAAAGAGCTTCTAAAAGATAAAGATGTTCTTAATGCTGCTATAGAATCTGAATTTATAAATCATAGCGTATTAAAACTGTTTGATAACATTGCGTTTACAGATAAAGATATGGTACTAAAAATAATAAAAAAAGCGCCAGATGTGTATGAAAAGTTAAGTGATGAATTAAAACAAGATAAAGAAATAATAGCATGTGCTAAAGCCTATTTTTATAACTTAAGATATTTCCCAGAATCATATAAAGAGAACGCGAAATTTGTATATAGTATATTAAGTAAAAACATTAGCACAGAATGGATGCTTCAAGATTTTTATAAAACGGAATATAAAGATAATGAGGAAAATAAAATACCATTATTTTCAGAAAAATTATTAAACGACAAAGAATTTATGCTAAAACTTTGTAGTATAGATCCAGGTGCATATGAATCAAATGATTTACATATGTTAAGTGGAGATGACATTATTAAAGATCCAGAATATCTAAAAGAAGTTATAAATATACGAGCAGAAAGATATAAAAAGAAGAAAGACGAATATATACGCCTCCCAAAAGATTGTATGAAAACTATAGGTAAGGATGAAAAATTGCCTTTAGAAGAAATGTACTTTATGTTATTAAATCAAGATATGAGAAGAGTATACTTTGCAGAATATATGAATAACAATATAGGTTATTATAAAAAATATCTTGCTAAACAAGAAATAATAAATAGCGAATTGGATTTAGAAAGTTGTAATACATTTGAAGAAGTTATAGACAATATAAAAGGTGTAAGATATATATATGCTGGACAAGCATTTCCACCAAATCTTCTTAAAAATGAAAGAGTAGCAAATTATATTTTATCTAAATACGATAACTATATAATAGAAAATGGTGAAATTGTAAGAAAGTTAAAGAAAGAATTAAAATACACACCAATGCCTATAAAAGACACAAGAAATGATGAGGATAATGAAGATAACGAAGTATATCAAAAATATCTAAAACAAAAAGAACTTATACTTGCTGGTGAGACAGATGTA
>JAZOWO010000045.1:0-8209 GCA_045659265.1 Clostridia bacterium
ATCTTTAAAGTATTCTAATTGTCCGATATTTGAAACTACAAATCCATCAACTTTTTCAGCAATTGATTTTATATTAGCTTTAATAAGTTTGTCGTAATTATTTTTAGTTATAGTAGGCAATACGATAAATTTATTCCCACTAAATTTTTCGATTATTTCTAAATTTTTAATTGCATCTCTAAATGTGAAATAAAAATTGTCTACGTCAGTTATCTTAGCATGTTCTTGTTTAAGTTTTTGTATAACGGAAGATATTATTAAAAGCATATATTTGATATCTTGTTTATTTTTAAACTTACTTCTAGAAACTCTATCATATTCCATTTCTAAGAATTCTTTTTGAAGTTCTAGTCTTTCAATTCTATCTATTGAGTTAATATTATCTATTATCTCATTAGGGTAAGAAAGTCTTAATTCATACATTGTTCTTTGCATAATATCATATTGATATTTTACATATACAATTTCTCTTAAGATGTTTTCTTCGTATGCCTTTTGGTCGTCCCTTTCTGTGTTTTTTATAACATTAAGATGCTCGTCGATTGCTCTGTTCATCTTAGATATATTAACCATTATTACTACGTTTTGAATTATTTTATCCAGTATATTCACTTTTTTAGCTTCGCTAACTATAATATCTGACAAAAAAATCCCTCCTTGCTACATTTCATTCATAATATATACCCATATTATACCTTAATTTTGTTTTTTTTCAAGTGTTTTAGCTTAAAAACCGTTTATCTTAGTGCTTTTTAAGTATTATGTAAAACAAAGAAAAAGAGGATCGAATTTCTTCGTTCCTCTCATTATAACTTAAATATATTATTAGTTTAACTATATGGCAAAATCTGTTGTTGTTCCAATTTTGGTAGGTGTATTGGCACTCAAGCAAACCACCGGTCTTACCCCCCATATATACGCTATTATATTCCAAATTAGAAATTTGACCAGCGCGATCTATATAAAGAATGCTACCATTATTTTCTCCACCTGATGATGGAGATGCTAACCAAACCGACGAACTATTTGTATTACTCCAGAAATATAATGTATCTGTATTTGATATAGCTTGACCATATTCCCCTGTTACATCAGTATCATTTACAGTTATATCTTTTATCTTGTATCCATGTGTTTCATTAGCTATTAACGCTAATTTTCTATTATATGTTACAAAATCTTTAGTTGCTTCTCTTTTAGCATTCCAACTAGCTATAAACATCTCTGCTGTTGGTGTTCCTATTACGCCATTTACATGCGCAGCATAATTTGCTGTTGTATTCTTAAACGCCGTCCAATAAGTTTCATCCAAGAAATATGATACACATCTTCCGTTTCCATTTTTACTATAATCTGACCAATTTGCCAACCACATCGTTGGATTTTGAATAGTTGCCATAATTGTTGGCGCACTTTCCCAACTTATTTGTCCTACTTGCTTTGTAGTTCCATCCTCAAACGTTAAATTTCTAGATGTTATATTTATACCCTCAACTGTATACAATACAGCAGGCACTTTATCATAAGCTACTCTTTCACTTGCTATTATATAAACATAGTCATCATTATGATAAAAAACTTTCCATTCTGTTACTCCGTTTGCTTCGTAATTTATTGTTTTGCCATAATCTTTAGCCGTTATTAACGCACCTAGACTTCTTACAATATTTTTATTAAGAACTGTTATTCCTTCATTTGTTATATTTATTTTCCAATTATCTTCTTTGATTCCGTATTGTTCTAATTTAGCCTTTACTTCCTCCACTAATACTTCATCTCTTTTATTATCCATATATGCATCGGCCCAAAGTAGCGCTGCTAAATCTTGCACTTGGGATTCATTTGTTAAATCTACTGCATTACCAGCTTTATTTATAATACTAGTATTGCTTAAAGTAATTAACACGCCAGCTGCTAATATTATCATAACAATTATTGTAATGACTAATACTATTAATGATATTCCCTTTTTCATTTTATTCTCCTTTGTTAATTATACATATATGTTATTACATATGTGTAATTAATTCAATATATCTTTTCTACATATACTTCCAAACTTACAGTAATCGCAAACACCTCTTACTTTTTTATTTGGACATATACTTACATTCCCTTTTACCATATCTGTAGATATTTCTTTTAATATCTTGCGCATGTTATTACATTCTTCTACAAACACTTCTTCTGGTAATGTTCTAGCATCATTAGACATAGACTTCGATGTTAATGCCAAATACGATTCCGAAGAATTTTCTACTTCATTATCTACTTTCTTTAACACCTCTACATCTCTTATATATATTCCTCTAAGTTTAAGTGCCTCTTTAAGTTTTTTACTTATTTTAGCATCATCTTGTTCATATGTATCTATACTTAAAAGATTTCTAGAAATAGTGAAATAGCTTACTGCTGCTGGAAGTACTTTCCCTTCTTTATTTATCTTTTCTTTGTTTTCAAGCATTGCCCACATATATGACATAAGTTGAAGCATTATTCCATCCTTTACATCATTTAGTGTTAAATCTTTTTTAGAAGATTTGTAGTCTACTATTCTTAAATATGTTGATCCATTTATACTAGCACTATCTACTCTATCTATCTTTCCTCTTAGATATAACGCTTTACCATCATCTAATTCTACCTTAATTGGCGCAAATAACGCATCATCTTCAAACGCTATTTCATATCCAAGTGGCCTAAATTCACTGTGATTAAAACTATCTGCTATTGCATAAATTGTTTTTCTCATGCTGTTTTTAATTTTCTTTTTAAGAGCTACATATTTAGGGCTTGTTAAAAACTTAGAATAGCTTTCTTCAAATATCTTTTCAGTTATTTTATCTAACTCTACAAAACACTTTTCTCTTGTTTTTTCATTTAATACAATGTCTTGCCAGTTTATGCTTTTTGAAACAATATATTTGGAGAATTCTTCTAATACTTCATGCATTAAAGAACCCGTATCTAAACTTGTTACTTGGTATTCTTTATTTTCTTTAAGGCTTAATATGTAATTTGTATAATATGCAAATGGGCATCTCTTAAATTGTTCTAATCTAGATACACTGGAATTTATTTTATCTTTGTATATTAAATCTAATGTTTCTTTAGCTAGATTTTTATCTTGTCTTGCATATTCTAATATATTTCTATACTTTTCATCTTCTACATACACTAAAAACTCGTTGTATAGCTTTTCAAATTCCTCTTTAGGAGCATCCTCATTTATCTCACAAATACGAGTTATTAAATCCATAAAGTTAGAATGAAGACTTAAATCCGTTCTTGTTTCTACGCTTTCAAGCTTAACATCTAATATGTTTTTTATAGTATTAATAAGAGTACTTGGTCTTAAACTTCCACCAGTCATGCCACTTGATGGTACTGTTACTATTAGTTTTTCTCTTATTTTATTTATTGCTTGATAGATATTAAATAACTGCATGTTATTTCTATCTATTCTGCTTTGTTTTAAGTCTAGTCCATTATCTTTTAACTTCTTAAGTTCAATATCTGAGAATATATTATCTTCATTTTGAACTATAGGAAGGCCACCATCATAAGCTCCAATAATATATCCAATCTTCTTTGAAGTACCTCTGTTTTTGTTTATATCTGAAATATATACTTGGTCTATCTTTTCTGGTATTGTATCTGTTATTTGTTCTTTAGCACCATATTCTAGAAGTTCTAAATATTCTTTAGCATCTATTTTTTCATATGCTAAAACAATGTTATCCATTATTTCATACATCTTAGATACTATTTGTATTTGCTTGTTATATTCATTTGCGCTTTCTTCTTTAACAATATTTAGCTCTTGTTCATATTTCTCAATAACACCCATTTCTTTTAGATGTTCATATATTCCACATGTAATATCTTTTGCTGTATTTTTTCCAAGAACTCTAGTTTTTAGATCAGATAATGTATTTACTATCTTTTCACGTATATCGTTTAGTTGGTCTAAATCATATATGTGATTTACCTCTTTTTTATTATTATGTGTAAATTTAGTTTCTAGCATATATCCTGCTATACCAAACTCACGAAGATAGTTTTCAAATTCGTTTACATTATCTACATCTAAAAGTCCTGTTTTAACAAGAGATATTACTGGTGATATATCTTTCTTTAATCCATCTGTTACTATTCTTAAAGCTGTTAAAAGATATATTGCTAAAGGGCTAGATTGTATACTTTGTTCCACATTAAAGTATACCGGAATATTGTACAAAGAAAATATTCTGCTCATGTTTACTTTGTATCCTAAAATATCGTTTGTATAGATTACAAAATCGTTAAATCTATATCCCTCTTTAACTTTAGATAAAATATCTACTGCTACATATTCTATCTCATTATATGTATTTTCTTTAAGCACAAGACTTACATTTTCCACTTTATCTTTGTATTCGTTTTTAGAAAGATCAAATATGTTTTCTGCAAGATGTGCTAAATCTTTTGGTCTATTATCCTTAGACTTCTTTAGTTTTATTTCTTCTACTTTTACTCCTACTTCTTTAGCAGCATTCCTTAAATATTCTAGTGTTTCATATGCAGTACTAAATATTTCTGTGCTTCCATCTAAATGTTTTTCTAAATCTATTCCAAGTGTCATATATACATTTGCACCAGTAGATAAAAGCGCTTTAATGTAATCAAATTCTATTTTACTAAAGTTGTTATATCCATCAAAGAAGAACTCCATATTCTTGAAGTTATCTTTTACTGCTATGTCTTTAATAAAATACTCTATTGCATCTACACTAGATACAAATCTGTCTTTAAGTTCGTCTTCTACCTTCTTATATATATTACCAAACTCGCTTATTTTTTTACCTAAGAAATCTTGTTCTGTGTATTTATTTAATATATCTTCCGCACATAGATTTTGTTTTTTTGCGCTATCTATATATGAACACATTCTATCTATAAAATTTGTATTGTTTTTTACCTTTCTAAAGATTTCAAAAAGGTCATCATTTTCTAATATTACTTTTCTTACTAGAAGTTTCTTTGCAAGGTCAGGTAAAAATTCTTTAGATTTATATAATTCACCTTTATTTACGTTTCTATCTACAAATCTCTCTATACTTGTTACAGTTACATCAACTATACCTTTTTTCTTTGTATATTCTAGATACTCTTGTTCTGCTATTACTCTCATAGAAGCAGGTACAAAAAGTATGGCCTGTTTGTCCTCACACGCCATAATTTTATTCATTAAATATTCACTTTTTCCACTGTTACTTTTTCCAAGAATTATATTAAGTGACATATTTCCTCCTTAATTATTATTCTTCTGTTGTTTCTTCACTAGCTACATTTTCTTCTTTTTTAGTTTCTGAAGCCTCATCCATTTCCTTAAACATAGATAACTCTTCATCTTCTGTTTTTATATTATCGTAGTCTGGAAGTTCTTCTACTTTGTTTATTCCCATGCATTTTAAGAATTCGCTTGTTACAGCAAACATAGCAGGACGACCTGGTGCATTCATTCTTCCTACTTCTTCTATCAATCCGTATTCTAACAACTTAGACACTTGTGAATCACTGTTTACTCCACGAATACTTTCTATTTCACCTTTAGTTACTTTTGGATTGTATGCAATTATACTTAAAACTTCTAAGCATGTTGTAGAAAGATTTGCTTTCTTAGAATTCTCTACAAATTTGCTTACTTGTTCAAAATATGCTTTGTTTGAAACTAGTTGATACTCATCATTAAATTTAACTAAACTAATTCCACTACTGCCTTTATATTTTTCTTCCAGAGATTTTATAGCAGTTTCTATTTCACTAGCATTAACCCCTAGTACTTCCTTAAATTCTTTTATTCCAACACTTCTACCTACCGCAAAAAGTATTGCTTCTACTACTTCAGTTATGTTTTCCATATTACTCTCCCTTATTTTTTATGATTATATCAAAGAAAAGTAAATATTTCTAGTAGTTTGTATAATAATTATTTAAACAGAAAAGAGGCCCGTTTTGCAACGAACCTCTATGTCAAGATACTAATTAGTATCTGTATTGAATTGCTTTGATGAGCTCTCCTACGCCTTCTGCGTACTGGTCGAAGTTTTCTTCCAGGCATTCAGACTTAAGAGCCTCGAGTTTCTCGATGAGATCTTTTTTCTTAAGCGTACCAAAGTTATAGTCCTTGAGCAATGCTCTCACATCCTCAATTTTGGGGAAGAATCGAACCTCGACTTCCTCCATTGCCATCATTTCTGCCAACAATTTGATTCCAACCGGAACCTTCAAGCTAATCTTCTGCATAAGTTTATGCCTCCAAATAATTTATTTGTATTGCTACAGGAACTATATTTTACTACTTTTTATAAGCAATGTCAAGTTTTATGTCAAACAAAATATTTAGATTTTGTTAAATATACCATATTTGTTGAATTACACCCCGTCCTATGATATAATTTAGCACAAGTCTTTATATAGACTTATAGGAGGAAAAAACATGATGTTATGTTCAGACTGTAAAAAGAATGTTGCAGTAATATACATAAATAAAGTTGAAGATAACGGTCCTGATGGAAAGAAAAACGAAATGATTGGTCTTTGCGCAGAATGTGCAAAGAAACGTGGTATCAAAACATTTGATCCTTCTGCTAATCCTTTTGAGAATATATCTCCTGAAGAAATGGCCGGACTTTCTAAACAATTTGAAAAATTGTTTTCTAATATAGATATGGATAAGCTTTCTAATATGTTTAATGGATTTGGTCCTGACGGAATGCCTGGTATGGATCCAGACTCTATGCCAAATATATTACCTTTTACCCAAGACGAATCAGAAGATGATTACGATAGAGAGCCAGCAAAATCCAAAGTAAAAACTAAGGAAAAGAAAGAAAACAAAAAACTTAAATATTTAGATACATATGGAACTAACTTAACTAAACTTGCTAAAGAAGGCAAACTAGATAAAGTTATTGGTAGAGAAAAAGAATTAGAAAGATTAATACAAATACTGAATAGACGTAGCAAAAACAACCCCGCTTTAATAGGTGAACCAGGTGTTGGTAAAACAGCAGTGCTTAATGCTTTAGCACTTCAAATAGCATCTGGTGATGTACCACAAAAACTAGCAAATAAGCAAGTATATCTTTTAGATATGACAGCTATGGTTGCAGGTACACAATTTAGAGGTCAATTCGAAGCAAGAATGAAAGGTGTTATTGATGAATGTACAGCATACTCTAACATTATTCTAGCAATAGACGAACTTCACAACATTGTTGGTGGTATGGAACATGATAACTCTATGAATGCAGGTAATATGTTAAAGCCAGCATTATCTAGCGGGAAACTACAACTAATTGGTGCTACTACACTTAAAGAATACAGAAAATATATTGAAAAAGATTCTGCTTTAGAAAGACGTTTCCAACCAGTTATGGTTGATGAACCAAGTACCCTAGATACAATAGAAATATTAAAAGGAATTAAACACTATTATGAATCGCATCATAAAGTAACTATTCCAGACCAAGCTATTAAAGACGCTGTTTATCTTGCAGAAAAATACATCCACGATAGATTTTTCCCAGACAAAGCAATAGACCTCTTAGATGAAGCTTGTTCTAGAGTATATTTAGACAACAAAATATTAGGTCAAGTTGAAAGTATTGAAGAAAAGCTTAAAGAGATTTCTGAAGAACTTGAAGCAACCGAACTTGAAATGGCAGAAAGCGATGTTAAAGATTACGAAAAAACAGCTAATCTTAAAGCTACAGAATGTTCACTTAAATCTAAATTAGATGAGCTTAAAAAGAATGTTAAAAAATCCACATTAACTTTTGAAAACTTAGCAAGAGTAGTTGAACTTTGGACTAAAATACCAGTTGCAAGACTTACAACTGCAGAAAGCGAAAAGCTTCTTAATCTTGAAACTAACTTAAACAAAAAGATAATTGGGCAAACAGATGCAGTTCACTCTTTAACAAATGCTATACTAAGAAAAAGAAGTAATTTAACAACTACGGTAAGACCACCATCGTTTATATTCGTTGGACCTACTGGTGTTGGTAAAACAGCTTTAGTTAAAGCATTAGCTTACGAACTATTTGATAGAGAGGATGCAATTGTACGCTTAGATATGTCTGAGTATATGGAATCTCACAGTGTATCTAAATTAATAGGCTCACCTCCAGGATATGTGGGATTTGATGATGCTGGATACTTA
>JAZOWO010000046.1:0-9993 GCA_045659265.1 Clostridia bacterium
AACCAATTTTAATTATTTTTTTATATGTTAAATTAAACAAAATAATCACCTGTTATATATTATGTATAACAAGTGATTTTATTATTTCTTTTATATATATTTTCTTTACATTGTTTTAATTATTTCAGCTATATAGAAAAGGTATCCTTCTGTAAGGATAAAATATATACTAACTATGTTTATTACTATCATAACAGGAATCCCTATTGTGAATAGGTTGTGGCGTGTTTTATGTCTAAATTTATACATACCAATATATGTTCCAATTCCACCTAGTAGTAGTGATACTACAAAGAAAGATTTTTCACGTGTTCTATATTGATCTTTTTTTGCTTTTTGTTTATCACTATACATCATAACAAAACCTATGATGTTTATTATTAAAAAATATATTCCAAAATATACGTATTCCATTTTTGTTTACCTCTTTTTTGTTTTAGATTATATACCATATTAAAATAAATTGCTAGACCTTAATTTAACATAGTTAACCACTTGAAAAGTATAGTATATTGTAATATAATATTTGCATTAGAGAGGGAGATTTGAAATGAAAAAATCAGCAAAAAAAGAAAAAGAATTAAAGGTAGAAATCAAAGAAGTAAAAGAAGAAGTAAAAGTTGAAGCGGTAGAAGAAGTAGCAGCTGAGGTTAAAGATGAAGTTAAGGTAGAAAAGAAAGCTAAAAAAGAGAAGAAAGAAAAAGCTAAAAAAGAAAAAATAAATCTACCAAACCTACTTACAGTAGTTAGAATATGTTTAGTACCAGTATTTGTGCTATTACTAGTATTAGAAGATTTATGGGTAGGATTAAGATACATAGCATTAGCAATATTTGTTCTAGCATCATTAACTGATTGGGTTGATGGAAAGATAGCTAGAAAGAAAAATATAGTAACAAGATTTGGAAAACTTATGGATCCATTAGCAGACAAAATACTTGTTGCATCTGGATTTATAATGTTAACAGGTTTAGGCGTAGTTCCAGCATGGGTAACAGTTTTAGTAGTATGTAGAGACTTCTTGTTAAATACAATAAGAATGTTTGGTACAGAAGCTGGTGTTACAATTTCTGCAGGAGTATACGGAAAAATTAAAACTGCATTCCAAATGGTAACAATAACTTTAGGATTATTAGATACTAATGGATTATTTAAGTTTATGTCTACACAAGGCAGATTAATGGGATTTGGAGAATTACTACTTAACGTAGGATTTAGCATTTCATTAGTTGGTGCAGTAATATTTACAGTTTGGTCTACAATAGACTATGTAAGAAAATGTGGAAAATATATAGATATTAGACAATAATATTTGTGGTTGTTATAAGAGGTAAAATATGAGTGATTTGTTTAATCTTTTTGGTGAACCAGTAGTAGAAGTAAATGAGAACGAATTAAAAGAAGCTAAGAAAGAAATTTCTAAGCTAAGAAAAGAAATTAATTACCATTCCGAGCTTTACTATACTAAGGACGAACCAGAGATATCAGATTACGAATTTGATATGTTAATGAAAAGACTGAAAGCATTGGAGACAAAGTTTCCAATGCTTATTACTAAGTCATCACCTACTAGACGTGTTGGTGGAGCTAATAAAGCTGGATTTAGTGAAGCAGCACACGCCGTGCCTATGCAAAGTTTGAATGATGTCTTTTCATATGCGGAAGTAGAAGAATTCGTAAGAAAAGTAACAGAAGAATATGGAGAAAATACAGAATTCGTTGTAGAAACAAAAATAGACGGACTTTCTGTATCTTTAGAATATGAAGATGGAGTGCTAAAAAAAGGCTCTACTCGTGGTAATGGACTTGTTGGAGAAGAAATAACAGAAAACCTACTACAATTAGACGAAATAAATGAAAAATTAAATACAAACGATACTATAGAAGTTAGAGGAGAAGTATATTTATCTCGTGCAAGATTTGATGAGTTAAATGATGAATTAGAAAAGGCAGGTAAACCTTTAATGGCTAACTCTAGAAATGCAGCAGCAGGTACTCTAAGACAATTAGATAGTAATGTTGTAAAAGAGAGAGGCCTTAGCATATTTGTATTTAATATACAAAAATCTGAAAAGAAATTTGAAACACACAGTGAATCTATTGCTTATGCCAAAAGCATTGGTATAACAACAATAGCATACTCTAAAGTTGCTGTTGGAATAGAGCAAGTTTTAGAATATATAACAGAAATAGGTAATCTTAGAGATTCTCTACCTTATGATATAGATGGTGCAGTTGTTAAGGTAAATAACCTTTCTTTAAGAGAAACATTAGGAACAACAACTAAAGTTCCTAAATGGGCTGTAGCATACAAGTATCCACCTGAAGAAAAAGAAACAGTTATTGAAGAAATAAAACTTCAAGTAGGTCGTACTGGTCAAGTAACTCCACTTGCGATAGTTACTCCAGTAAGAGTTGCTGGTTCAACAATTTCTAAATGTACATTACACAATTTTGATTACATCAAAGAAAAAGATATACGTGTTGGAGACACAGTTAAAATTAGAAAAGCAGGAGATGTAATTCCAGAAATTGCAACTGTAGTTATGTCTAAAAGAGATAAGCAACAAGAATATGTTGTACCAACTGTATGTCCTGTATGTGGAGAAGAACTTGAAAAAGAAGATGGCCAAGTTGCTTTAAGATGTACAAATAGTGAATGTGGGGCTCAAACATATAGAGCTATAGAACATTTTGCATCTCGTGATGCTATGGATATAGACGGACTTGGCGAAGCTATTGTAGAACAACTTTTAGACAATGGTTTAGTATCTGATGTGGCAGATATATATTATTTAACTTATGATCAAGTAAAAGGACTAGATAAGTTCAAAGAAAAATCTTCTAAGAACTTAATAGATGCAATAAATGAAAGTAAAAAGAATTCGTTAGATAAACTAATATTTGGTCTTGGAATACGTCATATAGGAAAGAAAGCAGCTAAAGTGCTTGCAGAACATGTAGATACAATATATGATTTTACTCATATGACATCAGAAGATTTATATAAGATTGATGAGGTCGGAGAAAAGATGGCAGATAGTGTTGTAGAATTCTTCTCTAAAACAAAGACTATGGAGATAATCGAAAGATTAGATAAAGCGGGCGTAAATCTAAAAGGAATTAAAGAAGAAAAAGCATCAGACAAACTTGATGGTATGACTATTGTTGTAACTGGTTCTTTTGATGAAATATCTAGAAATGATCTATCTAAATTAATTGAAGCGCATTCAGGTAAAGTATCCGGTTCTGTTTCTAAAAAAACAAGCTTAGTAATAGCTGGAGAAAATGCAGGTTCTAAACTAGATAAAGCAAATGAACTTGGTGTAGAAGTAATAGACTATATAGAGTTTAAGAATAGATATGAAATATAATTAAATATAAAATGAGTTAAAGAAAACATCTAAACACTTTTGTGTTTAGATGTTTTTATGTATTTAATTAATATTAATTTAAGTTAATTATTATAAAATATGCTATTGATCCGATAATTAATATAGCTGAAGATATAAAGCAATTGTTTGACGCAACTTTATCATTCTTTTTACGTAAGTAGATTCCAAGACCAATTAGAATTACTGTAATAATAATTAAATAATAAGAAAAGATAGTAGTTATTACTTTAGATAATTCGTAAATATTGTTATTATTTTTACTTGCTAGTTGACGGGCATATGTTTGTATTTCTATATTTTCTGTGTCATGAATGAAATAATCTAATATAACAGATACTGTAGAGTTATCACTTCCGTATTTATAATACATAGGCTCTGTTATTTGGTTATATGCCATAATAAATGGAGCTGGTCCATATACAAGTATAACAATAGCTAAAATTATAAAAAAATTCTTAAAAAACTTTCCTGCTTTATCCATATTTATCACCTGATTTGAGAATAACACATATAAGGGGTGGTTGCAAGATTGAATTTCTTGCAAATGTGTACATAAAGTGGTATAATACACATGTGTTGAAATAGCGAATAAATCGTATATTTCAATTAAGGAGAAATGAATTTATGAAAGTATTATTGTTATATGCTAAAGTAGGAAATGGACACTTAAAAGCTGCGGAATCTGTTAAAGAGGTTCTAGAATCACACGAAGGTGTTGAGGTTGTCTACGAAGATGGCCTTGAGTATTCTTCAGCATTAACAAACAAGTTAATAGTTAAAGGGTATGCGTCTGTAACAAGACATGCACCTAAATTATGGGGAACAATGTATAGACGTTCAGATAAAGCTGAACTTAATACATTTGGCGAAATTAATAAGATGGTAAATAAAGCTCTTACAATTCGTCTTAAAAAGATGATAAGAAAAACTAACCCAGATGTTATAGTTTCTACACACCCATTTGTATCACATATGTGCGCATATCTAAAAAGAAAAGGTAAGGTTAGAGCAAGCATAGTAAGCATTATGACAGACTATGGAATTCACAATATGTGGGTTGAAGAACATGAACATATAGATAGACTTATGGTTGCTACAACTGAAATGAAACAAGATTGTATAAGAAAATATAACATTCCTGAATCTAAAATAATGGTTACAGGAATACCTGTATCACCAAGATTTAGTAAAGAATATGATAAAGAAGCATTAAGAAAAGAATTTGGATTAGAAGAAGGAAAGAAAACATTGCTATTCTTTGCAGGTGGTGGATTAGGTCTAGGTAAATCTGAGAAGATATTTGCAGAATTACTAAATACTAATTACGATCTACAATTAATTGCTGTAACAGGTAGAAACGAAAAACAAAAAATGAGATTTGAAAATATTGCATCAACTTCAGGTAAAAATATAACTGTTTTAGGTTATACTAACCAAGTACCAGAGTTAATGGCAATAAGTGATTTTGTAATAACTAAACCTGGCGGATTAACATCGACAGAATGTTTAGCTATGTGCAAACCAATGGTAATAATTAACCCAATACCTGGACAAGAAGAACAAAATGCAAACTATTTTATAAACAACGGTACAGCTATAAGAACATATAAAAATGAACCAATAGAACATGTTTTAGATATAGCTATGTATAATGAAAAGAGAGTAAATCAAATGATTGAGATGTGTAAGGTTATAGGAAAACCAAACTCATCTAAAACAGTAGTTGATGAAGTAATAAGAATATATAACGAGGGTAAATAATGAAAGTAGCATT
Organism: Clostridia bacterium; assembly: GCA_045659265.1. Taxonomy (GTDB): domain Bacteria; phylum Bacillota; class Clostridia; order TANB77; family CAG-465; genus UMGS1649. The sequence continues at coordinate 5,170 of JAZOWO010000046.1, forward strand.
TTTAACACTAGGCTGTAAAGTAAATCATTACGAAACAGATTTGTTAAAAGAAAAATTCGAACGTGCAGGACATACTATTGTAGACTTTGAAGATGCTTCAGATGTATATGTTGTAAATTCTTGTTCGGTTACCAACATGAGCGATAGAAAAACAAGACAAATGTTATCTAAAGCTAGAAAACAAAATAAAGAGGCGCTTGTTGCTGTTTTAGGTTGTAGCGTAGAAGGTAAAAAAGAACAATTAGAAGAATTTGAAGCAGATATTATACTGGGTAATGAAGATAAATCTAATCTATTAGAAATAGTAGAAGAATGTATGAAAAACAAAGAAAGTAAAATAATACTTACAGATGTAAATGCAGTTAAAAAATATCAAGATGTTGGTATAATGAAAAACGGATATGAAATTCGTGAAGAAATTAAGATAGAAGATGGTTGCAATAACTTCTGCTCGTATTGTATAATACCATACGTAAGGGGTAGAGTTAGAAGTAGAGAGTTAGACAGCATTGTTAAAGAGGCTAAATCTTTAGCAAATGCAAGAGTTAAAGAAATAATTCTAGTTGGTATAGAAGTTGCATCTTATGGACAAGATTTAGATAATCTAAATCTATTCGATGTAATAGATAAACTAGAAGAAATAGAAGGAATCGAAAGAATAAGATTAAGTTCTTTAATGCCTAAATTTCTAACTGAAACAAATATACAAAGATTAAGTAAATATAAGAAACTATGTCCACATTTTCACATTTCAATGCAAAGTGGAAATACAGAAGTATTAAAGAGGATGAATAGAAAATATTCTAAAGAACTGCTTATAGAAGTTTGTTCTAATCTAAAAAAATACTTTGTAAATCCATACCTTGCGGCTGATGTAATTGTTGGATTCCCTGGTGAAACAAATGAAGAATTTGAAGATACAATAGATACAATAAATAAAATGGGACTTACAGAAATACATGTATTTAAGTATTCTAAACGTAATTATACTAGAGCAGCTAAGATGGACAATCAAGTAGATGGTAATATTAAAAAAGAAAGAAGCAATGTAGTTCTTTCTTTAAGTAAGAAATTAAACAAAGAATTCTTAAATATGTATTTAGGTAAAAAGACTAAAGTGCTTTTTGAAAACTATGAAAATGGAGTCCTATTAGGGTATACAGAAAATTATATAAAGGTATGTGTCAAAGGAGATAAGAGGTTATGTGGAACAGTACAAGACGTGGTCGTACAATCACTAGAAGAAGAAAGGGTGCTGGCAGAAGTAATATAAACTTTAAGCTAGTGTTATTAGCATCACTAGTATTAGTTGTACTAGTAGGTACAATTTCTGGCATTATTGCAATATCTAATGCAATTGAAGTAAATAAAGCAAAGAATGAATATATTCCGGATGGCGAAATAATAGAATCAGATGCAAGTGTAGATGTTTTTGAAGAAGAGGACGAAGGCCACGAGCCAGTTAAAGAATTAAAAATAACAGCACTTGGAGAGATAATGATGGGCGGAAAAATTGGCCCTAATGTTGAATATAATTATATGAGTGCTTTTAGACATATTTCAGAGTATACTAAAGCAGCAGACTATACAATGGCTCATTTAGCTACTAATATAGTAGATTTACAAGAATTAGGAGATACTAATTCAAAATATATAGTAACAACTGAAATAGATAATGCATTTAATGCTTTAGGTATTGATGGATTAAATATAGCAACAGATCATATATTAGACTTTGGTAAAACTATGTTAAACGATACTAAAAAGTTTTTACAAGAAGACTATGATTTAATTGGATTAAACAATTCAATAATATATGTAGAAAAAGATGGTATTAAGGTTGCAATAATTGGTGTATGTAACGAAACTATAGGAAGTGAAGCTACATATACCTCAGCAGGAATAATGGTATACAACTTAAATAAAGTAAAAGCATTAATAGAAACTGCAAAAGAGAGTGCATCTTCTGTAATTGTTATGGCTCATCTAGGAAATGAAAATTCACATACTATAACAAATGGTATGAAAAACACATATAAAGCAATAATTAAAGCGGGAGCAGATGTAGTATTGGGCTCACATTCTTTAGGTGTGTATCCAATAGAAATGTATAAAGATAAACCAATAATATATAGCTTAGGTTACTTAATGCATGATACAAGCTATGAAAATGGTAAAAAAGGTGGAATATTTAATTTAACATTCAATGAACAAGGAAACTTAAAGAAAATAGAAATAATTCCAACTTACATAAATGCTAAGAAACAAACAATTTTAATGGAAGACTATAATGCTACAAGTACAACAACTTTCCTAAAGACTTTAGCAGGAGAGCAAAAAGATTGCCATATAACAGATAATAAACTAGTTATGTATATGGAATAAATAATAAAAGAGCGTCAATTGTGATGCTCTTTTATTATTATTGCATATTTACAAAAATAAGATTTTGTAATAGACTAAATATATGGAGGAAGAAACATATGAAACAAGGAATAAGTTTAATAGTTTTAAGTATAACGATACTTGTAATGGCAATACTTGCAGCAACAGTGATAATATCATTAGAAGATAGTGGGATTATAGGACGTTCTAAAACAGCTGTAAATAATAGCAATTATGCGGACGAATACACAAGATTAGTAGTAATAAAGAATGGAATATTAACAGATAATTTAGGAACAATAACAGTTGAAGAATACGTAACAGAACTAATAAATAAAGGGATAATAGAAAGTGACTATGTTACAAATGCTGATGGAAGCGTAACAGTTACAACTAAAACCGGCTATGAAGTTAAACTTTCACAAAACGGCAGTAATGATTTGAATTTTACATTTGAAAGCAATGAAAATGAGAAAACTATAATTACATTCACATTACATTCTGTAGAAAGACAAGCGAAAAATGGTATGAAATGGTATGAGTGGATTGGAAGCGAGTATGATGATAATACTGGTATGATAAATTATAATAATATATCCAATCCAACTAGTACGGATATTGTGTTTAATGGCGCGGGATTTTATATAGTAGATTCTAATGGTAACGATGTGTATTTGCTTGACGAAATAGTGGAGGGCGAAGTGTACAATACTGGTAATGTAAATATTCCTTAAAACAATACACGTGAATATATACAAAAATAAAATAAAGAAGAGCAGTAGTGAACTGAACCAAAAAAGTGTTCAACTTTTTGGGTGCACTTCATAGAGCGCTCTTCTTTATTTTATTTTATTTTTCAAGTTCAGATGTACAATGTGCACAACGAGTTGCTTCAAGCGGTATTTCGCTTAAGCAATAAGGACACTTTTTAGTAGTAACTGGTTTTGGTGCTTCTTCTTTTTTGCGTCTAGCCGTAAAGAATACTTTAAAGAAGATAAATAAGCATAGAGCGACCATTAAGAAATCTACAACATTTGTTAAGAATTGACCATAGTTAATTATTGTTGCGCCAGCTTCTTTAGCAGCATCTATTGTTTCGTATTTAACACCATCTAGTGCTACAAACAAACTAGAGAAGTCTATTTTGCCTGTAAGGACTGATAATGAAGGTGTTATGACATCATTTACTAGTGAGTTTACTATTTTAGTAAATGCAGTACCTATAATAACACCAATAGCCATGTCTATTACATTGCCTTTTGTTGCAAATTGTTTGAACTCTGTTAAGAAGCTTTTAGATTTTTTCTCAGCTTTTTCTTTTAGTTCTTTTAATCTTTCTTGTTCTTTTTCTAAATCTATTTTTTTACTCATAATATTACCTCATTTCACTGACAATATTTTACTATATTTTTTAATAAAAAGCAATTGTAGATTTATGCCAGATTTTGTAGAAAAATTTAATGACATATTTTTGTAATATAGTTGAAATATTTGGCTTTTCGTTATATAATGAAGTCGTGCAAAACAAAGGAGGAAACAATGAGAAATCTTATTAAAACATTAATAGTTTTTTCGGGGATAATTATAGGGGGATATTTAGGAACATTAGCAGCAAGCGTACCTGCTTTAAGCTTTCTTGCTTATGGTAAAGAGCTTGGATTAACAAACCCATTAACGTTAGATTTAAGCATCATTAAAGTTACATTTGGATTTATGATGGATTTAAATATTGCATCAATAATAGGTTTAGTTATTGCGCTAATAATTGTAAAGAAAGTGTAACAAGTGGACAAGTTAAGTATTAAGAACATACCCATAGAGGATAGGCCATATGAAAAGTTTGAAAAGTATGGTGGCTTGGTACTTACTGATGCAGAACTTTTAGCAATAATAATAAAATCTGGATCTAAGGAATTAAATTCGGTAGATGTAGCAAGATTACTTTTATCTAAACACGAGTGTGGACTTGCTGGATTTAGATATTTAGAAGAAGCTTCATTAGAAGAATTAATGAAGGTACAAGGTATAGGGAAAGTAAAAGCCATACAAATTAAAGCTGTACTAGAAATTGCTAAAAGAATAAATAGTAATAAATTAAACGAAACAAAAATAAAGATAACAAGTCCTAAACAAGTATATGATATGTTAGCGTCAGAACTTAAGGAAGCTAAAGTAGAACATGTTAAAGTTGTATTGTTAGATACAAAATCTCATGTTAAGTCTGTTATAACAGTATGTATTGGAATGACGAATAAATCAATGGTTTCGCCAAAAGAGATTTTGAGCGAACCAATAAAGCAACTTGCAAGTTCTATAGTTTTAGTGCATAATCATCCGAGTGGAGACACCACTCCAAGTAGACAAGATATATTGCTTACAAAGAAGATTATAGATTATGCAGCTATTTTTGATATAACATTATTAGATCATATAATACTT
>JAZOWO010000047.1:0-1565 GCA_045659265.1 Clostridia bacterium
TGCTATGCCAGATAAAAATGGTATATGGGAGGATATAGATGGAGCTAACAGAAATTAAATATAAGTTAGAAGAATATATAAAAAGATTAAATGAGATTAAAGCTACATTAAAAATTGAAACTAAAGAGCAAGAATTAAAAATTTTAGAAGAAAATACTTTAGCACCTGGATTTTGGGATGATGCTAAGTCAAGTGGTGCTGTTCTAAAAGAAATAAAAGAGCTAAAAGTAGCGCTAGCAGCATATTACAAAGTAGCAGATGTGGTAGAAAACGCATCAGTTTCTTATGAGCTTCTAAAAGAAGAAATGGATGAAAGCATTAAACTTGATCTTGAAAAAGAAATAGAAGGTTTGGGAGCAAAGATAGAAAAACTTGAAGTTTCATCTTTGCTTGCAGAAGAATATGATACATTAAATGCAATTGTAACAATACACGCAGGAGCAGGTGGAACAGAGTCTCAAGATTGGGCTGAAATGCTAAATAGAATGTATACAAGATGGGCTGAACGTTCGGGTTTTGAATACTCTCTTTATGATATGCAAGAAGGTGATGAGGCTGGAATTAAGAGTGTTACATTTGGAGTAAAAGGAATGTATGCTTATGGATATCTTAAAGCAGAAAAAGGTGTACATAGACTTGTTAGAATATCTCCTTTTGATGCAAATAAAAGAAGACACACTTCATTTGCAGCTGTAGATGTAATGCCAGAAATAGAAGATGATATTGAAGTAGAAATTAAAGCAGAAGATTTGGAAGTAGGAACATATAGAGCGAGTGGTGCAGGTGGACAACACGTTAATAAAACAGACTCTGCAGTAAGAATTAAACATATACCAACAGGTATAGTTGTAGCTTGCCAAACAGAACGCTCTCAAATACAAAATAGAGAAACTTGTATGAAAATGCTTAAAGCTAAACTTTACCAATATGAACTAGATAAATCTCAAGAAAGATTAAAAGAAATAAAAGGTGAACTTTCAGAAAATGGATGGGGAAGCCAAATTCGTTCTTATGTATTTTGTCCGTATACTATGGTAAAAGACCATAGAACAAACGCAGAAATGGGTAATGTACAAGGTGTTATGGATGGAGATTTAGATTTATTCATATCTGAATATCTTAAAATGAATGCAAAGAAATAATAAAATAAGAGGTATGCATATGATTAGAAGAATATTAAGAATAGTATTACCAGCTATATTTATAGCGTTACTTGTATGTGCAATGCAAGGTGGTAAAAATATATTAGATGGAATATATATAATATTCCCAGTGGTATACATAGCAATTGTTCTTATGAACGAAAAATGGGATGTATTAGTAAGCTTGGTTTTAACATCAATTGCATTCATAATTCCAATAAACCTGTTATACAACATGGGAAGCTGTATAGACTTATTAGTTATATATAATGTAATAGCTGGAATTACATATTTAATTAGGGTTGTTATAAGAAAAAAGAAGGATAAAAAGAATGATAATGATAGAGAAACTGTTTAATTATTATACTAATAAGTATAAAGTAGAATGGTTACCAAATGGTGATATAGATGTCTATGATAAAA
>JAZOWO010000048.1:0-7278 GCA_045659265.1 Clostridia bacterium
GGAGATAGAATAGATGTTGCTTTAAAGAGAAAAAGCTTTGATGCGTTAATACCAATTTATCCAAATGAGAAGTTAAAGCTTGAAACCGAATCTGGAAGCGCTACAATGCGTATTTTAGACATTTTAGCACCAATAGGTAAAGGAAGCCGTGGTATGATTGTTGCGCCTCCTAAAGCGGGTAAAACAACAATACTTAAACAAATAGCAACAAGTATTAGAAAGAACAATCCTGAAGTTACACTTCTTGTATTACTTATAGATGAAAGACCAGAAGAAGTAACAGATATAGAACGTTCTATTGATGCAGAAGTTATTTCATCTACATTTGATGAATCTCCAGAACATCATATTAGAGTTGCTAAAATGGTTCTAGAAAGAGCTAAAAGACTTGTAGAACATAATAAAGAGGTTGTAATATTACTAGATAGTATTACAAGACTTGCAAGAGCAAACAACTTAACAGTTGAACCATCTGGTAGAACATTATCTGGTGGTATAGATCCAGCTTGTTTACATTTTCCTAAGAAGTTCTTTGGTGCTGCAAGAAATATAGAAAAAGGTGGAAGTTTAACTATACTTGGTACAGCATTAATAGAAACAGGAAGCAGAATGGATGATATAATATTTGAAGAATTTAAGGGAACAGGAAATATGGAGATACACTTAGATAGAAAATTAAGTGAAAGAAGAATATTCCCAGCAGTAGATATAATTAAATCTTCAAGTAGAAGAGAAGAATTATTATTGTCTAATGAAGAAATTGAAGCTAGTACAATTATACGTAAGTTAATAGGCAGCCAAACTGCAAATAGTACACAAGCAATCGAAACGGTTGAGAAGATATTTAACATGTTTGCTAAGACTACAACTAACAAAGAGTTTATGACACTTCTTAAATCTCAGATTGTTAAAAAGAATAAAGATAAAGAAGATAAGTAATTATATATTGTTAAAGTATGTAATATTAAAGAGGGAATTCCTCTTTAATATTTTTATTTTATTTTATAAAATATGCTTGCAATTTATATTTGTTTCTTGTATAATAAAGTCTGCATAGGGGTATAGTTCATTGGTAGAATAAGAGTCTCCAAAACTCCAGAGCTTGGTTCGATTCCAAGTACCCCTGCCAGATTATGACCCGATTTTAATCGGGTTTTATTTATATACAAAAGATATATGAGGTGTACTTATGAAGAAAAATTCGTTTTATTATTCAATAATTTTAATCGTAATACTATTATTAGTATCCACATTACTTTTAGAAGAAAAAATTGCTTCAAGAATCACAACAATAATTACGGTTTCTACAGCTACAATAGGTGCAGTAGCATTATTTATTCAATATAAAAGAGATAGAGATGTAAATCAAGCAAGCTTCGTATTAGAGTATGCTAGATATTTATATAGCTTAAATGGAGTAGAAGATTTAGTTATGCAACTTGACGAATACCGTCTTGGAAACAAAGATGCCACTAAAGATATATCTTATCAAGCGGTTGTAAATTATTTGTTATGGTGTGAAGAACTTGCTGTGCTTGTTAAAAAGAATGTTTTAGATATAGAAACTATAGATAATATATTTGCATACTTTTTCTTCTTGATTACAAATAATAAATATATACAAGAAAGAGAGCTTATATCTCAAGCCGAATTCTATAAAGGAACATATTATCTACATAAAGTTTGGACAGAATACAAAATCAAAACTGGTCAAAAGATCATAAATCCAGAGGAAAGTTTAAGCATAGTAAAAGGCTATGAAGAAAATGTTAAAAAAGGCGGAACAAACGTCAAATAACAAAGGAGAAAAAATGAAAAAACATTTACATGAAATATGGATGGGTGTAGCAGTAACCTTGATAATAATATTATCTATAATTGCTAAAACACCAATAATAAAAATAATAGCTTCTGTATGTGGAGTTATATACATATTAGGAGTTGCTAAAGAAAATAGAACAAGCCAAATATTTGGTTTTATTAATACGGCTATATATGCTTATCTTATGTTAAAAGACGGAGTATACGGTAGTGCTATATATAACGGTCTGTATTGCCTTCCTATGCTTGTATATACATATATAAATTGGGGTAAGAATAGCGGAGATAAAGATAACAAGAAACTTAAAGTTGCAACATATAGCCATACTACTAGATGCTTCTTAATAATGGCGGCTATAGTAATAATTACAGTTTACTATTCTATAGCGGTTAAATTAGGTGTAAACTATGCCTTGATTGATGCAATCGTTATAACATGCGGAGCTTTTGGAATGTATGCTATATCTAAGAAGCATATAGAGCAATGGTATGCTTTTATAATAGTAAACATAGCAAATATTGCTATGTGGATTACTGAAACAATAAAAGATCCGTCCAACGCTACAATGGTGCTTATGTTTATTATCTATATGATAAATAACATCTATGGATTAAAAACGTGGAGAGGTAGTAGAAAATACGATAGAAATAAGGCTAAAAAAGAGGCTTAAATAAATTAGCGTCACACATTAAATTGTGTGGCGTTTTTCTTGACTTTAACACCCCTTAATAGTATAATATTAAAGAATTGGTATGTATTTAATATACTAAGATTTGTACGGTTATTTATATATAAAAAATATTTAGAAAACGGGGATAAAATTTAATATTAGTTTAATAACAAAGAAAGGATGATAATATGAATAATAAGCAAGATAATGTCGTTTATGAAGAAGGCGCTAATATGCTTCTAAATAAAGACATAAAGAAGAAATTAGAAAAAGAATCTAATATAGATATAGATAATGTAAGTATAATGAAAACTGAACAGATTTCAGAGAAGAGAAGAATGAAATCAAATGTAATAAACAAAAAGTCAGAAAAGCCTGCTAAAAATAATAGTACAAAAGAAAGTATATTTGAGAAGAATAAACTAAAAATAATTCCACTTGGTGGATTACAAGAAGTAGGAAAAAATATAACAGTATTTGAGTACGGAAATGATATCATAATTGTAGACTGTGGATTAGGATTCCCAGAAGATGATATGTTAGGTGTTGACCTTGTTATACCAGATACAACATATCTAGAAAAGAATATAACAAAAGTTAAAGGTTTATTTATAACTCACGGTCACGAAGACCATATAGGAGCTATACCATATTTCTTAAAGAAAATGAATGTACCAATTTATGCAACAAAGCTTACAGCTGGATTAATTACAGCTAAGCTTGAGGAACATGGTTTAGATAAAACAGCAAAAATTAAAGTAATAGAACCAAGACAAACAGTAACACTTGGAAAATTTAAGGTTGAGTTTATACGTACAACTCACTCAATAGCAGACTCAGTAGCGTTTGCTATAACAACACCAGTAGGTGTAGTAGTTCATACAGGAGACTTTAAGGTAGATTACACTCCAATAGATGGTCAAGTTATGGATTTTGCTAGATTTGCAGAACTAGGAACAAAAGGAGTAACACTTCTAATGTCTGATTCAACAAACGTTGAAAGACCTGGCTACACAATGTCTGAAAGAAATGTTGGAGCAGAGTTTGATAAAATATTTATGAATTCTAACAAGAGAATAATAGTTGCAACATTCGCATCAAACATACACAGAATGCAACAAATTGTATCATCTGCAGCTAAGTTCGGAAGAAAAGTAGCTATAGTAGGACGTAGTATGATAAGAGTTATGGGCGTAGCTCAAGAACTTGGATATTTAACTGCACCAGAAGGAACAATTATAGACATAGACAAGATAGGAATATACAACCCAGAACAATTAGTAATAATAACTACTGGTTCTCAAGGTGAAACAATGTCTGGTCTTGCAAGAATGTCTCAAGGTGAACATAGAAAAGTAACTATTACAGAAAATGACCTTGTAATATTCTCATCATCATCAATACCAGGAAATGAAAAATCTATTGGTAAAGTAATAGATGAACTTCAAAAAATAGGAGCAGAAGTAATATATAATCAACTTGCAGACGTACACGTTTCAGGACACGCTTGCCAAGAAGAATTAAAACTAATGCTTATGCTAACTAAACCTAAATACTTTATGCCAGTTCATGGTGAATACAGATTCTTAAGACATCATAAAGAACTTGCTAAACAAGTTGGAATGCCTTCAGATAATGTATTTATATCTCAAAACGGTAGAGTATTAGAAATAGACGATAAGTCTGCAAAATTAACTGGTCAAGTTCCATCAGGAGTAGTACTTGTAGATGGTCTTGGAGTAGGAGACGTTGGAAACATCGTTTTAAGAGACAGACAAATGCTTTCAGAAAATGGTATGATACTTGTAGTATTCTCTCTTGAAAGTACAACAGGAGCACTTGTAGGCGGTCCAGACATAATTACAAGAGGATTTGTATATGTTCGTGAATCTGAAGATCTTGTTGATGAAATAAGAGAATATGCTAAGGAACAAATTGAGAAGTTAATACATGCACATGTTACTGAATGGTCAAGTATTAAAGCTGGCTTAAGACAAAATCTATGCGACTTTGTATACAAGAAAACAAAACGTAACCCAATGATACTTCCAATTATTACAGAAGTAAAATTAGCTAAACCAAAACAATAAAAAATCTAATAATTAAAATTATTAAATATAAAATAAATGTAGACTAGAAGGAGAATATAAAATGGAAGAACTAAATGTAAAACTTGCAAATTTAATATTTCCAGAAATAACAGAAACTATAGAAGACTTAGAAAAAAGATTTCCTAAAAGAAATCTTCCTGAAGGTGCAGAGGTAACTCGTTTCGCACCTTCTCCAACAGGCTTCTTACACATAGGTGGACTATTTGGTTCATTAATAGATATGAGAGTTGCCAATCAATCAAATGGTAAATTCATATTAAGAATAGAAGATACAGATAAAAAACGTGAAGTAGAAAACGGTATAACACTACTTGTTAAAGAATTAAAAGCTTTCAATATAAACAATGATGAAGGTGTAACAGGTGAAGACACAGAAATAGGAGAATATGGTCCTTACAAACAAAGCGCTAGAGAATACATATACAAAGTATGTGCTAAAGAACTTATAAAACAAGGAAGAGCATATCCGTGTTTCTGTACAGCTGAAGAATTAGACAAGCTTCGTGAAGCACAAGAAAGAAGCAAACAAATACCAGGATACTATGGTACATTTGCTAGATGTAGAAACTACACAGCTGAAGAAGCTATAGCTAAAATAGAAGCTGGAGACAAATACGTAGTAAGATTTAGATCTTTAGGTTCTCATATGAGAAAAGTTAAAGTTCAAGATATAATACGTGGTAAGATTGAAATGGCAGAAAACGATCAAGATATCGTAATAATTAAATCTGATGGATTACCAACATATCACTTTGCACACGCAGTAGATGATCACTTTATGAGAACAACTATTGCAGTAAGAGGAGAAGAATGGATACCATCATCTGCACTTCATTTAGATTTATTTAACGCTTTAGGATTTGAGCAAGTTAAATATGCTCACACTCCAACTATTATGAAAAACGATAATGGTTCTAAGAGAAAATTAAGTAAGAGAAAAGACCCTGAATCGGCGGTATCATACTTTATTGAAGAAGGATACCCTGCAGACTCAGTAATTGAATATCTTTTAACAATAATTAACTCAGACTATGAATTATGGAGAAAAGCAAATAAAACTGCAAACTGGAGAGAATTTGAAGTTAAATTAAACAAATTAAATAGTTCAGGTGCCTTATTTGATATGGTAAAACTTACAGATGTATCTAAAGAAGTAATATCTAGACTTAACAGCACAGAATTATTAGAATTAGTTTTAGCATGGGCTAAGGTTTATGATAACTCATTATATGAATTACTAAACAAAGATTTAGATTATGCTAGACAAATACTTGCAATTGAAAGAGACAATGCAACAAAGATAAGAAAAGATATAGCTAAATACAAAGATATATTACCAAATATATTCTATATGTATGACGAACTATTTGAAAAAGATTTAGAAAACGGATATAACTTTAATCTAAATGATGGAAAATTAACTATGGATGATGTTAAATCAGTTATATCTAGTTATATTGAACTTCATAAACAAGGTTTAACAAAAGAAACTTGGTTTGAAGAAGTTAAGAAAATGGCAGAAGGATTAGGATACCAAGTAAACATGAAAGAATACAAAGCTAATCCAGACGCGTATAAAGGAAGTATAGCAGACGTTACAGGAATTATACGTGTAGCTATAACAAATAGACAAAACACACCAGATATATTTGTAATAATGGATGTATTAGGAGCAGATAAGGCTACTCAAAGACTTGAAAAAGTTTTAAGTATATAATAGTGAAATTAGTATTTATGTTAGCACGCAATTAAATCAATAAAGCGAGGTGGAATAAATAATGATTAAAAAGATTGTAGCAATTGGCGGCGGTGAAAACGGTCGAGAAATGTCTGATGGTACATTTACACCATATGAAACAGGACCTATGGATATGGAGATTATAAAAATTACAGGAAAAGAACATCCTAATTTCCTATTCCTAGCCCACACAATAAATAGTGCAGAAGGTCAAGAGGGTTATTTTTCAACTATGCAACGCATTTATGGTAAAAGATATGGTTGTGAATGCAAGCTCTTAAAAACTACTGATTTAACAAATAAAGAATTAGTAAATGAAATGATAGAGTGGTCAGACATTATATATGAAGGTGGCGGAAACACTTTAGATATGATTGCACTTTGGAAAGAAACTGGTTTTGATAACACGTTAAGAAGTGCGTGGGAATCAGGAAAGGTGATGTGCGGAGTATCTGCTGGAGCCAACTGTTGGTTTAAAGAGTGTTCAAGCGATTCGTTACAAATTAAATATGGTAAAGATCAACCTTTAATTATGGTAGAATGTATTGGTCTAGTTGATGGACTGTTTGTTCCACATTGCGATGCTCCTGGTAGACACGATAATGCGATGGACTTGTTAAAAACTAGCGAGCAAATTGGATTATCAATATCTAATTGTGCAGCTTTAGAAATAATTGATGATGAGTATAGACTAATAACTAGCGATGCTTCTAATTATGGTTTTGAAGCATACGGACTAAAATCTTATTGGGAAAACGGAAAGTATATGGAAGAACGAATAGAACCTTCTATAGAATTCAAACCACTAAGCGAATTATTATCTAAAAATATAATAAATAAAACTAAAAATGATTTTGATATAGATGAGAGGTAGAAAGAAATGGAAAATGAAAAAAAGAACTATTCTGAAACACTAAATCTTCCAAAAACTGAATTC
>JAZOWO010000049.1:0-6205 GCA_045659265.1 Clostridia bacterium
TGTTTGTACAGATTTAGCATTTAGATTTATCTTATCTGATTTTAGAAACATCTTAGTTACACAATCCGATACTACATCTGTCTTTGTTCCTAGAACAAGTATTACAAATATTATATTTGCTAAGATTAAGTTTAGATTAAATGCTTCAAATCCTACTGCCCATAAAATTAAGATATCGCACACGATAGTTACCCATACCATAACACTTACAAACTTATCTAGTATCCTTGTACTATATCTATTGTGTAACCTATTAAATTCTTTTAACAATTCTTCTGTATATTCTACATTACTTGTTACTTTTTCCACATTAATCACCTGTAAGTATTATATAGTTTTTAAGGTTATTTTTCAAGAGAAGCAAATTATCTAAAAAATAAAAAACGCGTGAAAGCTTTAACCCTCACGCGTTTTTTGATTATTATTGATTTTGAAGAATATCTATTCCCGAATCACCCATTGAATACCACAAACTAATTTCAACATTATTGTTTACTTTGAATGTATATGTCTCATTTTTACCAGCAACAGCTGTTCCGTTATATGTAATAGTATGCTCATATCCAAGTATTCTAGTAGAAATTGTACATTCCACATCAGCACCGATAGGTACTTCATAAGTTCCTAACTCTGTATATGTTTCACCGTTAATTGTAATAGCATATTGCTCATCTATTGCGCCGCTCTTCTCATCGTCTTGTACTATAGATATAGTAACTGTGTTCTTTTGTTCTTCTGAAGATGATGGAGCATTTTTACTTGTTATAACAATTCCCGTATTAGAAACTTGTATATTCCAGTCTGTTTCTGTTACTCCTTGTTTTGCAAGTTCTGTTTTAACAACATTTTCTATATCCTCTTTCTTTTCAGGATCTAGATATGTTTCTGCCCATATCAAAGCAGCTAAATCTTGTACTTGTTTTTCATCTGTAAGTTTTACCGCTTGATTTGCTCTATCTATTATTCCTGAACTAGTTAGAGATACAACTACTGTAGCTGCTAAAATTATCATAACAATTATTGTTATTACTAATACTATTAAACTTATTCCCTTTTTCATTTGTCTACTCCTTTGTTTCTAATATAATTATGGTATAACATAACTATTTATTTTTCAACATATTTATTTAAAATATATTAATGTATTAAAAAAGCAGAGTTTACACTCCGCTTTTATATATATTTCTTTTCTACAATTCTACTTTCCAAAGAATCCTTTCTTCTTTGTTGTTACCTCTTCACTACAAGATATTGCATATTGTTCTAACAATTCTCTTTGTTTATCTGATAACTTTTTAGGTATTTCTATTTGAACCTTAAATTCTAGATTTCCTCTACTATTTCTATATGGAACTCCTTTATTTTTTACTGTAAAGATTGTATCTGGTTGAGTACCTTCAGGAATATCGAAATCCATTTCACCTTCTAGTGTAGGTATTTTAATTGGTCCTCCTAGTACTGCTTTTACAAATGGTATTTTTGTTTCAAAATATATGTCTCTTCCTTTTCTCTTAAATGTTTTATGTGGAAGTACTGATACAACTATGAATAAATCACCATTTTGGCCACCACGTTTACCAACGTCACCTTGACCAGCTAAAGCTATTGCTTGACCGTCATCTATTCCAGCTGGTATATTTATTTCAACCTTCTTAGCTTTTCTTACTGTTCCTGTACCTGCACAAGTTTCACAAGGTTCTTTAATAACCTTACCTTCACCGTTACATTTATCACAAACTTTAACTGTGCTAAATTGACCCATAATAGTATTTTGTACTGTTTGGACTTTACCACGGCCACCACACTTATCACAAGTAACTTTTTCGCCAGTTTTAGAACCAGTACCATTACATGTTGTACATGATTCATTACGTGTTATAGAAATTTCTTTCTTAACGCCGAATACTGCTTCTTCAAAAGTAAGTTTCATATTATATCTGATATCCGAACCTTTAACTGGTCCATTTTTAGCTGCTTGTTTATAGCCACCAAAGCCACCACCAAACATACTTCCTATAATATCTTCAAGATCAATATCAAAACCACCATTAAATCCAGAGAAGTCAAAACCGCCTGCTCCGTATCCACCAGCACCATATCCGGCATAGCCATTACCGTTTACAGCATCGGCACCAAATCTATCATATTGTGCTCTTTTACCCTCATCAGATAATACACTATATGCTTCTGAAACTTCTTTAAATTTAGCTTCAGCTTCTTTTTCATTACCTTGATTTGAGTCTGGATGATATTGTTTTGCTTTTTGTCTATATGCTTTTTTTATTTCTTCTGGAGTTGCTGTTTTAGCAATTCCCAGAATATCATAATAATCCTTACTAGCCATTATGGTCCCTTTCTAGTAAGAAACGGAATTAGTTAAATCCCGTTTCCAACTTAAATTACTTATTTGTTTTCAGATTCATCTTCTACTTTGTAATCTGCATCATGAACTACGTCTTCGCTACCTGCATTATTTGCTTCTGCATTTTTAGCTGCTTCAGCATATAATTTTTGAGAAATTTCGTAGAATACTTGAGTTAATTTTTCGTTTGCTGCTTTTATAGCTTCTGTATCTGTTCCTTCAAGAGCTTTCTTAACGTTAGCAATTTCAGCTTCAACTTTAGCTTTTTCATCATCAGAAACTTTTCCTTCAAGTTCTTTTAATGCTTTTTCTGTATTGTATACCATAGAATCTGCATTGTTTCTAACTTCAACTTCTTCTTTCTTCTTCTTATCTTCTGCAGCGTGAGCTTCAGCTTCTTTAACTGCTTTTTCGATTTCTTCTTCAGATAAGTTTGAAGATGCTGTTATAGCTATTTTTTGTTCATTGTTTGTAGTCATATCTTTAGCTGTTACGTGAACGATACCGTTAGCATCAATATCGAAAGATACTTCTATTTGAGGTACTCCTCTTGGTGCAGGTGGTATTCCTGTTAAGCTAAATCTACCAAGTGTTTTGTTGTATGCAGCGATTTCTCTTTCACCTTGTAATACGTGAACTTCAACAGAAGTTTGACCATCAGCTGCTGTACTGAATATTTGAGATTTTTTAGTTGGTATTGTTGTGTTTCTTTCAATAAGTTTTGTAAATACTCCACCAAATGTTTCAATTCCTAGAGATAGAGGTGTTACATCTAGAAGAACTAGACCTTTAACATCACCTGTTAATACACCTGCTTGAATTGCTGCACCGATAGCAACACATTCATCTGGGTTGATTCCCTTGTATGGTTCTTTACCAGTTAATCTCTTAACTGTTTCTTGAACTAAAGGTATTCTTGTTGAACCACCAACTAATAATATTTTATCTAGTTTATCAAAAGACATACCAGAGTCTTTCATAGCTTGGTTAACTGGTCCTACTGTAGCTTCTACTAGATCAGATACTAATTCTTCAAATTTAGCTCTAGATAAAGTTATATCTAAGTGTTTTGGTCCAGTTGCATCAGCTGTGATGAATGGTAGGTTGATACTTGCAGTAGCTGTTGAAGATAATTCAATTTTAGCTTTTTCTGCAGCCTCTTTTAATCTTTGCATTGCCATAGAATCTGAGCTTAAATCAATTCCTTGATCCTTCTTAAATTCTGATACTAAGTAATCTATTATTCTTTGGTCGAAGTCATCTCCACCAAGTTTATTGTTACCTGCTGTAGCAAGGACTTCAAATACACCATCACCAATATCTAGTATAGATACATCGAATGTTCCTCCACCTAAGTCATAAACCATTATCTTTTGGTCTTTATCTTTATCTAGACCATAAGCTAAAGCTGCTGCTGTAGGTTCGTTTATAATTCTTAGAACTTCAAGACCTGCTATTTTACCAGCGTCTTTAGTTGCTTGTCTTTGAGAGTCTGAGAAGTATGCTGGAACTGTAATAACTGCTTGAGTTATAGTTTCACCAGTAAATGCTTCTGCGTCAGCTTTCATTTTTTGAAGTATCATTGCTGATATTTCTGGAGCCGAATACTCTTTATTATCTATTTTAACTTTTTTGTTTGAACCCATATCTCTTTTAATAGATACTACTGTTCTATCGTGGTTAGTAACTGCTTGACGTTTAGCTACTTGACCTACTAATCTTTCTCCATTTTTTGCAAATCCTACTATTGATGGAGTAGTTCTTGCACCTTCACTACTTGTTATAACTGTTGGTTCTCCATTTTCAATAACAGCTACACATGAGTTGGTTGTTCCTAAATCGATTCCTATTACTTTTGACATAATTTAATTCCTCCTAATACTACAAAAATTATGTATAGCTTAAATATACGTTATTAATATATTTAAGTTGTAACCATTTAATTAATTTGCCACTTTTACTAGTGAGTGACGCACTACTTTATCTTTCATTCTGTATCCAGTTCTAAATACTTCAACTATTTCTTTTTCACCTTTAGTCTCATCCTCTATGCTCATTACAGCTTCGTGTATATCTGGATCGAATGTTTCGCCTAAATCTGGTATTTTTTCAACACCTTGTTTTTTAAGCATATCTATTAGTTGTGTATATATCATCGATATACCTGTTTTATATGTTTCATCTGTACATTCAGCATCTTTTGCTTTTTCAAAGTTATCTATAATTGGTAACATTTCAGATATTACACTAGATAATGTTGATGAATATAAAGTTTCTTTTTCTTTGTTCATTCTCTTTTTATAATTATCGAACTCAGCCATATTTCTTTTTAATCCATCACAATATTCTTCAGCTAATTTCTTTTGTGTTTCTAAATCATCATTTAGTTTTTTAATGTAAGCTTCAGCGTCTTTGTTTTCCACTGTTTCTTTAGTTTCTAGTGTTTCTTCTGCCTTACTTTTTGCCACAATTAACACCTCCTTAATCCTTGTTAAATATCTTTCTTAGCTTTTCATTAACTAATTTTAATGTATTTATAGTTTTAGAATAATCTACTCTTTTAGGAGATATTATTCCAAGACTTGCGTTAGTTGTACTATCTGTTACATCAAGTGATACTAGAGTGTAATCTTTAAGAAGTAGTTCTTTATGTTCGCTTCCAATGATTACAGAAACATCATTTGCTTCTACTTTTTCTAATACTTCGTTTATAATGTCGTTTGTTCCAACAACATTTAGATATTTCTTTATTTCTTCTGCATCAGAGAATTCTGGTAAAGCTAACATATTAGATATATCGCCTTTAACTTCTGTTTTTCTCTTTGTCATTCTATCTAGCATGTTTTTATTTATTTCATTTAGTACTCCTGAGAATTTCTTTAATTCCTTATGTATCATTTCATTTAATACAAGAGATAAATTCTCAAGCGGTGTTCCCTTTAAGTTCTTATTTAGTAACGTTGTTAATTCATCTATTCTTTCTTCAGGTAAAGTATCATTTATTTGAACAATAACATCTTTAACTGTTCCAGACTTAGACATAAGTATAATTAAGAGAACCTTTTCAGATATCTTTAATATTTTAACTTGTTCAACCACGTCACTAGATTTTACATTAAGCACTGTTGGTAAGTTTAATACTTTAGCTACAACTTCAGCGGCATGTTCTAATGTTTTTTCCACACTACCATAACTTACAATATTATTATTTATATAATCTATATCCACCATTGCTAGTGTATCATTTTTCATTAGATTATCTACGTAATATCTGTACCCTTCTGTAGATGGAACTCTACCTGCTGAGACATGTGGTTGTTCTAATAACCCATAGTCTTCTAATAGCTTAAGTTCATTTCTTATCGTTGCAGAACTAATACCATATTCTTCTGCTATCTGCTTTGAACCAACCGGTTCTGCTGACTCAATATAACTTTCTACTACTGTGGCTAGAATCTTCTTTTTTCTTTCATCTAATTCCATTCTATTCACCCTATTAGCACTTTAACACCTCGAGTGCTAATTTCCCCTATATAATACATCCGTTAATATATATTGTCAACAGTTTTTAGTGAAAAAATTAAAAAAATTAGCACTTTCACATAAAGAGTGCTAATTATGTTATAAATCCCATTTTTTCTACATTTTTCGTTACTTTTTAATTCTTCCTTTTACCCCAATTATTGTACTTCCGCATTCGTTAAAACTATCTACTACGACAGTACCTGCTCCTATCTTAATATTATCTGCTATGTAAACTGGTCCTAAAACTTTGGCACCAGCACCTATCATAACATTATTTCCTATAGTTGGATGACGTTTAATTTTATCTTTACCCGTACC
>JAZOWO010000050.1:0-4016 GCA_045659265.1 Clostridia bacterium
ACATATCACATTTTAATTTCAAATATTCCATTACTTTTAAAGCAAACCTAGAACCAACATCTTCTGTGTGTGAACATCCACACATCAGCTTTGTAAGTTCATATAAGCCGATATAACCAAGTGAGATAGAAGAATATCCACCATACAATAAATGTTCAATGGAAGCCGATTTTGGAAGTCTAGCCAATGCCCCATGCTGCCAATGAAGTGGTGATACATCTGATGTAACTTTCTTTAAAGCTTCGTGTCTACACATTAAGGCTTCTTTACACAGTTCAAGTCTTTCGTCTAATAATGACCAAAACTTAGTTTCATCACCCTTTGCTAAAATACCAATCTGAGGTAAGTTAATTGATACAACACCCTGGTTGAATCGACCTTCAAACTTATACTCACCATTCTCATCTTTCCAAGGTGCTAAGAATGAACGACAACCCATTGGACTAAATACATTACCTTCGTAGTTTTCTTTCATCTTCTTAGCAGAGATGTAGTCTGGGTAAAGTCTCTTTGAAGAACATCTAACTGCTAGTTTTGTTAAGTAATCGTATTCTCCACCTGTTAGGTTGTTATGTTCATGTAATACATATATTAGTTTAGGGAATGCTGGTGTTACATATACACCTTTTTCATTCTTTATACCTAAATATCTTTGTCTTAATATTTCTTCAATGATCATAGCTGTTTCTTTCTTGTATGGATCATTTTCATCAAGATTTAAGAATATTGTTACGAATGGAGATTGTCCATTTGTAGTCATAAGTGTATTTATTTGATATTGTATTGTTTGAACACCTGCTGCAAGTTCATCTTTAAGTCTATCTTGAACTATATTTTCTATAGTATCATCAGATAATGTTCCTTTGTATTTTTCTTCTAATTTAGCTTTGAATTTTTCATAACTCTTTCTTAAATATTTACCTAAGTGTCTAATTTCTACAGATTGACCGCCATATTGGCTACTTGCAACTGCAGCTATTATTTGAGTCATAATAGTACAAGCAACTTGGAAGCTCTTTGGACTTTCAATTAATTTTCCGTTCATTACTGTTCCATTTTCAAACATATCGCTTATGTTTATTAAGCAGCAGTTGAATATTGGTTGTAAGAAATAGTCCGCATCATGGAAATGTAATATTCCATCTTCATGAGCTTTAGATATTTTTTCTGGAAGTAACATTCTCTTTGTTAAGTCTTTAGATACTTCACCTGCTATTAAATCTCTTTGTGTTGATGCTATGTGTGCATTTTTGTTAGAGTTTTCTTCCATAACATCTTTATTGCTATTTCTAATTAAAGATAATATAGATTCATCTGTTGTATTAGACTTTCTAACTAATGCTCTAGTATATCTATATACAATATATGCTTTTGCAAGTTCGAATTTTCCAAGTTCCATTAATTTTTCTTCAATGATATCTTGAACATCTTCAACAAGCATTCTTTTTTTCTTCAAACCTTCAATGTGTTTGATTATCCCCTCTATTTCCTCGCATGAAGCAGTTTCGCAATCTGGTACTTCAGCGTTAGCTTTTCCAATGGCTACACGGATTTTCTCCGCATCATATTCAACGATTTTTCCGTCTCTTTTTACTATTTTCATATTAACCTCCCCCGATTTCCTATACCGCTATTGTACCCCTTAAAAATTTATAATTCTGTTGCAAATGCAACAAATGTGTGATATTATTAAAATAATTTTAGAGGTGATTTTTTTATGGTAAACTGTGACCTATTCAAACAATTGACAGAGCAAGAGTTTCAAAAAATTTACAAATGTTTTGAAATTAGAAATATTTTTTTTAAGAAAGATCAAACAATATTATCTAACACAAAAAACGCTGGAACCGTTGGCGTTGTAATATCTGGAGATGCTCAGCTTATTCGTGTGGACTATAAAGGAACTCGTACACTACTTGCAGAATATGCCGAAGGAGACACATTTGGTGCTATTTTCTCAAACATTTCTAATGGTGAAGTTTCTGTTCAAGCAAAAACGGATTGTGAAATTATGTTTGTAGATTATGAACATATAATTAATAGATGTAAAAAGAATTGTCCTTATCATAATACCGTTATCCAAAATATGATAGACATTCTTGCTAAAAGAATTTATGTGCAAAATGAGAGAATCGAAATATTAACCAAAAGGAGTACTCGTGAAAAGCTACTTGAGTACTTTCATGCCCTAGCTAAGAAAAGCTCCTCAAAAACCGTTTACGTGCCTTTTACGTACACAGATTTAGCAGACTACCTTAGTATAGATAGAGCCGCTATGATGAGAGAACTAAAATACCTAAAAGATGATGGCATAATACGTACTAAAGGAAGAATGGTTAAATTAATAACCATGTAAAAAGAATCACAGGAATATATTATATATATTCCTGTGATATTGTTTTAATATTCATAAATATTTCCGTTATATGTTAGAAGTTCACCCGCATCTGTTAAGAATACCATCATTTTATATTCATTTCCCATACAAGCCATATCTATTATGTTATATTCAGATAAAGCTGTAAGTTCTGATGTAACTCCATTATCCATATTTACTTCATACGCTTTGCCTTCATATGTTACAACATAAGCTTCTGTTACTTCTGCATCTATTAACGCATTTATTGTTCTATACACATGTGCTTTTTTACCTTCGCCTGATATAAACGATAACTTCTTTGCCGCTGTTGTCGTTTCTCCTATAACTATAAATACACCTTCTTCTCCTTCACAGTATATTTTTCTATAGTTTTCGCCTTTGCCTATTTCTTCATGAGAATCTGCCCAAGCTACATTTTTATATTTAGCATATGGATCTAAAGTTTTTACATTTTCCAAATTTACAACTGCACCACTTGTTATATCATAAGCGTATACAACATCACGTTTTATAGTTTTTGGACCTTCTTTAGGAGTTATTATTAAATCTATTCCGCCTTCTAATTTGTTTTTATAAAAGTCTATAGATTTAACATCAGACATTACTTGAACTGCTACGCTAGAGCTTCCATCATATTTAAATAAGTAACCTTTTGCTGTAAGTATTAATACGCCCTCCATATTTGCAGTCTCTATTATTTTTGTCGCAGCTACTTTTTGTTTAGCTTTGTTTACTATTTGTTCATATTCATTTTTCTTTGCATTCCAATGATATAAATAATTATTTGCATCATATGGTAATTTTGACGTACTAGTATTTGATACTACTCCCACAAAATCATATTTATCATATGGTATTTTGTTTATATCTATTAATTCTCCTGCTTCTGTTAAAAAATATATACATTCAATTGAGTTTGTATCTCTATATATCATTTCTAAAGCTTTGGTATCTTCTAAATGTCTTGTTACATTATCTACTTCTCCACCAGGTACCATAAAGTATACATTAAATGACCACACAGCACCTTCTTCAGTTAATAGATATACTTTAGATGTTGATATCGACTTAACTACTTCTATTGCTTTATATGTTCCTTCTATATCTAAATTAAGTTCTACTTCTCCAAAATATACTTTGTTATCTTTTATTGTTGCTTCTCCAGATTTTGTTGATGCCCAAGTTAAATTTTTGAAATTTTCATAAGGATCTATAACTGGTTCTTTGTTTTCTTCTTCTTTTTTATTTCCTGTTTGTTCTGTTGTTTCACCCTTAAATTCTTCTGGAGTTTTTATTTCTCCTTCTGTCCATGATTTAACAAACATTCCAACAACAGCACCACATATAACAAGCACAGCTAAAACTAATACTATTATTAGTGGCATATTGTTTTTCTTTTCTATAGGTTCTTCTATTGGACCTAAATTGTATTTACTCGGTTCATTACTAACCGGATTATCTGCTAAATTTGTGTTTTGTGTATCCGGTATATCTTGTATATTTTCTTGCATTGGATTTTGTTCCATTACATTATTTTCTTGTTCATTCATAATATTCACCCCTGTTTTCTTTATTCTACTACATATATTTTTTAAGTTCAAGAAAAAATATATGTATGGTTAGATGAAAAAAGAAA
>JAZOWO010000051.1:0-4285 GCA_045659265.1 Clostridia bacterium
CAAAACAGACTCACGATCACTGAGAACATTCGCGATATCGTAAATTTGGATTTCACTCAAGAAATTCGGATATACTTAAATATTGCAGATGGCAACACCATTCTTCTTTCGAATGATAAAGAACTTGACCTTCCCTGCTTTGGGGTTGTAGGCTTTGATGCTAAACACAGGTTCTTCATTCCTAAGGAGATACGCGAATATCTTGAAATCACTCATGAAAGCAAACTCTTGGTTTACTCCAAGAAAGGAACTCTGGTTATTCATAAGGTATAACGCAACACTCTATTCCAGCAAGCAAGCCCGTACAACAGTACGGGCTTGCTCTTTTATTATCTACTATTCTTTATTATCTGCTATTCTTTACTATATTTATGTATTATTAAAACTTCGGTTCAATTAGACTTAAAGCTACTTTCTTTTTGTCTAGCTTTATTTCTACAACATAACAGTCTACTATATCTCCTACGCTTACTACTTCAAGCGGATGTTTAATATATTTATCTGTTAATTTAGAAATATGTGCTAAACCATCATTTTTAAGACCTATATCTATGAATACACCAAAGTCTACAACGTTTCTTACTGTACCTTGTAGTTTCATTCCTACTTGTAAATCTTCTAGCTTTAATATATCACTTTTTAGAAGTGGTTTCTCAAAATCATCACGAGGATCTCTCGCAGGCGCTTTTAATGCCTTTATTACGTCCTCTAACGTATATTCATCTGTTTTTAATTCAGTTGCCGCTTCTTTTACATCTATTTTATCCATAGCTTCAATTAGCTTATTAGAGCCTAATTCTGCTATATCCATTTTTACAAGTTTTAATACTTCATCTGCTAGCTGATAGCTTTCCGGGTGGATTCCTGTTCTATCTAACGGATTTGTTCCACCTTCTATTCTCATAAATCCTATAGCTTGTTCGTAAACTTTATCGCTAAATACTTTTGCTTTCTTTAAATCTGCTCTAGATAATATCTTTCCTTTTTCATCTCTATATGCTAAGAATTTATCTATCGTCTTCTTGTTCATTCCAGAAACATATTTAAGAAGTTCTTGGCTTGCTGTATTTAAGTTTACACCAACCATATTAACCGCTTTACTTACTACGAAATCTAATGATTCATCTAATCTTTTTTCCTGAACATCATGTTGGTATTGTCCAACGCCAATGCTCTTGGAATCTATCTTAACAAGTTCAGACAACGGATCTTGTAGTCTTCTTGCTATGCTTATTGCACTTCTTTCTTCTACATGTAAATCTGGGAATTCTGCTATTGCAAGTTTTGATGCAGAATATACAGAAGCTCCTGCTTCGTTAACTATAATATACTCTACTTTTCTTTTTGCATCTTTTATTACATCTACTATGAAAGCTTCACTTTCTCTTGATGCAGTTCCATTACCAATTGCTATTATGTCTATGTTATATTTATCTATTAAATTTAGTACGTGAAGTTTTGCTTTAAGTGTTTCATTCTTTGGTTCGTGTGGATAAATTACAGATATGTTTAAATATTTACCTGTACTATCTATAACTGCTAACTTACAGCCTGTTCTAAAGGCAGGGTCTAAACCTAATACCATTTTATCTTTCATTGGCGGTTGAAGTAACAATTTCTCTAGATTTTTTGCAAACACAGATATTGCAGCTTCACTACTTTTTTCTGTTAAATCTGCACGTATTTCTCTTTCAATACTTGGACTAATTAATCTTGAGTATGCATCCTTTATAGCCTCTTTAACAACTGGAGCTACAAATGAATTCTTGTTCTTTATAGTGAACTTCTCCATATGCTCTAGTATAGGTGTTTCGTCTACTACTATACTAACGCTTAATACGCCTTCTTTTTCTCCTCTGTTTAATGCTAATACTCTATGA
Organism: Clostridia bacterium; assembly: GCA_045659265.1. Classification (GTDB taxonomy): domain Bacteria; phylum Bacillota; class Clostridia; order TANB77; family CAG-465; genus UMGS1649. The sequence continues at coordinate 1,881 of JAZOWO010000051.1, forward strand.
TGTTTAACTTGTTTTACTGGTTCAGTATATTCATAATACATATCGTAAACCTTGTTTTCATCTTCTGCATTTTTCTTCATTTTAGAAGTCATATTACCGTTGTTATATGTATATTTTCTAATCCACGATCTAAAACGACTGTTATCACTAACATTTTCTGCAATAATATAGCTTGCACCTTTTATTGCATCTTCAGTTGTTTTCACCTTATCTGTTATATATTCTTTAGCTATTGATTCTAATGTGCCTTCTTTTGGGAATGTCATTATTAAATCTGCTAAAGGCTGTAATCCTAAAGCAATTGCTTCTGTTGCTTTAGTCTTTTTCTTTTCCTTAAATGGTCTATATAAATCTTCTACATCTACAAGTTTTTCTGCTTTTAAGATATCTTGTTTAAGTTCTTCTGTAAGCATACCTTTTTCATCTATTAAACGAATAACATCTTCTTTTCTTTTAAGTAAATTTACTTGGTATTCATATACTTCATTAATACTTCTAATTTGTTCTTCATCTAATGCTCCTGTTGCTTCTTTACGGTAACGAGCTATGAATGGAATTGTATTACCTTCTTCTAAAAGTTCTAATGTCTTTTCTACTTGTGTTTGTTTTACATTTAATGTTTTTGCTATTTCTAATATAATTTCTTTGTTCATAATAACCTCTCTTTTGCAAAACAAATTATATATCACGAAAACGGGTTTGTCAAATTATTATGTAAAGTGCAGTGCTATATATTGCATTAATTAAATAATTATGTTATAATAGCATCGTTGTTTGGTTTTAAGATAAATTTTAATAAATTTACTGGAGGATAAAACCATGAAGAAATTTAACTTTAAGCGATTATGTTCGCTAATATTAGGCCTTTGTTCGCTATTTCTTTTTATATCTTTTACCACTACCGTAGACGGCCCTGGTGTAGACTATACAAAAGAATATGCAATGTATCTAGATATTAAAGAAATGTCTTCACTAGAAGATGTGGAATCCTATCTAGATAACCTAAATATCTCTTATAATATAAATGAGAGTAAACTAACTTTACCAGATTACGATAGTATAGAATACGTAATAAAAACAGATAATTCATCTGGTTATTTACTACATTCTAATTTGATGCACAACCTTAGTCGGTTAGACGAGCGCGACGCAGATATTGTAACGGTAAAAAAAGAAACTATTAACAACGAAATAACAGAATTAATTTATTTAGAGACTAACGGTTTAACTTATACTAAAATAGCAGATAAGTATTATATAGAACCCACTATTATATATGTCATTTTAATCATTGTTTCTTTCTTCTCATTTATAATATTACTGACCTCTTCAATCACAGAATACATCGGTGTGTTCTTTGACTGGTTAAAGAAAAAAAGAGATGCAAAGAAAAATACTGCTGATATTGCAGAAACTAAAACAGAAAGTAAAGCTCATGAAGCATAACTTTCTGTATTAAAATATATAAAAGATAACTAAAAGAGAAAACAAGGCCAAACAACACTACACCCTAGAATAATATCTAGGGTGTTTTTTATGTTAACAAACGTGGTTGAAAAAAGTTAAAAAATATGGTATAATTATATATAGTGTTTGACGTTAAAATATATTTAATTAAAGTATTTGGAGGTATAGACCAATGTCAAAAGCAAATATCAAGCGGATTGTGCTTTTAAGCACAGGCGTAGCAATGCTCATCGTTTTCATCGTATTCTCCTGTATTCTTGCCAAACCTGGCACGAATTATACAGCTGAATACAAAATCCATCTTGCTCTTAACGAGCTGGATAACATCGATGATGTGGAAGCTTATCTTACGGAAAACAACATCTCTTACGAAATCAAAAATAGCACCCTTACCCTTAACGACTACGATAACATTAAATTTGTAATTCGTACAGACAATAGCACCGGTTATTACATTCCGTCCGAAAAGCTTGTACTTCTCTCTAAACTCGACGCAAAGGACTACGAAATTGTAACTGTAGAAAAAGAACAGACCGAAGATGGTTGGAATGAAAATATCTTCCTTAAAGAAAAAGGTGTCACCTATTCTAGATACAACGGAGAATATTTCATCGAAACAACATGGGCACTTCAAATTTTCAAGACAGTTTCAATGATTCTGTTCATCGGCATCGGCGTTTATCTTACTTTAGATTATCTTGAACTTTATTTCAAGATGAGAAAAAAGAGTCAAGTTCAAACTAACCCTTAAGAAGTATAATCATTGCAACGTCAAACACTACCGCAAACACAATAAAAAAACACTTCAGAGTAATCTCTGAAGTGTTTTTCTTTGTATTTTTAATAATTAAACATTAAGCAAGTTCTACAACTGCTCCAGCTTCTGTTAAAGCTGCTTTCATTTTTTCAGCTTCTTCTTTAGCTACGTTTTCTTTTAT
>JAZOWO010000052.1:0-2304 GCA_045659265.1 Clostridia bacterium
CCAAGTTTTATGCAAGCTGGATTAAAAATAGGAAAAGAAAAATATACAGAATACTTAAGAGCATATAATTTATATGATAGAACAGGAATAGATTTACCTGGTGAAACAACAGGTATAATCCATAATCCTAAAACAATGACAGAATTAGATTTAGCAACAACTTCGTTTGGTCAAACAATATCTGTAACAACACTTCAAACAGCAGTTATATATTCTGCAATAGCTAATGGTGGATATATAATGCAACCATATATAGTTAAAGAAATACGTTCAGAAGATGGAACATTAATTTCTGAAACAGCACCTAAAGTTAAGAAGCAAGTAATATCTGAATCGACAGCAAGTGATGTATTATCTGCGTTATTTGATACTGTAGATAAAGGAACTGGTAAAGCTGCTAAAGTTAGCGGATATACAGTTGCTGGTAAAACAGGAACAGCCGAAGAAGGAAGAGGTAAGAATCTTTGGTATATGGCATCGTTTGCAGGAATAGCTCCAGTAAACGATCCTGAAGTAGTAGTAATCTTTAGTTTATATGATCCTAAAGGCCCAAGTGGACACCAAGGTGGAACAATTTGTGCTCCAGTTGTAGGAAACATAATAGATGAAACATTAAGATACTTAGATGTAAACCCAAGTTATGCGGTAGAAGAAACTACAGTTAAAACAGTAGTAGTTCCAGATGTAACTGGTAAAACATATAAGGAAGCAAAAGAAATTTTAGAAAAAATAGGACTTAACATTGCATCAGACAATGCGATAGCATCAGATAAAATAATATTAGATCAAATACCTAAAGCAGGTGCAAATCTAATAGAAGATGGCATGGTTAGAGTATATAATTCTACAGATGCTAAAAAAGATACAACTACTGTGCCAGATGTAAGAGGCTTAAGTGTAAAAAAAGCAATAACTAAACTAAATAAAGCAGGATTAAATATTAAAGTAGTAGGAAATGGTAATGCAATAATTCAAGATGCAAGTCCTGGAGATGTAGTTACTAAAGGTTCAATAATTACAGTTAAGTTTGTAGATACAACAGACTTACATTAAAAGCATATTTTTAATAATATGACTTAAAATTTGTATGAAAGTGTGGTATAATTACCACGTATTTGGAGGGATAACAATGTTATTACAATATCTAGTAGAAGATTTAGATAAAAAAACAAGTGGAGATTTAAACATTAATATAAATAAAATAGAATATAATTCAGAAAAAGTAGGATTAGGCGACTTGTTTGTTGCAATAAAAGGTTTAAAACAAGATGGTCATGATTATATAGTAGATGCAGTAGCAAAAGGTGCAGTAGCGGTAATAGTGGATGAAGAATATTTAGATAAAATAAATGTACCAGTACCGGTTATAGCTGTACCAAATTCAAGAATAGCTTTAGCAGAAGTAGCTGCAAAGTTTTATGATTATCCTGCATCTAAATTAAAAGTTATAGGAATAACAGGAACAAAAGGGAAAACAACAACTGCATATATGGTAAGAGATATTATGCTAGCAGCTAAAAAGAAAATTGGTATGATAGGAACAATATATAACACATATGCAGATAAAGTTATAGAAGCAACTCGTACAACACCAGAATCTTTAGACATACAAAAGTTATTAAAAGATATGGTAGATAGTGGTATGGAGTATGTTGTTATGGAAGTATCTTCACACGCCCTACAACTTCATAGAGTACACGGAATTAAATTTGAAATAGGAATATTTACAAATCTAGGACGTGAACATTTAGATTTCCATAAAGATATGGATAGTTATCTAAAAGCAAAAGCAAAGCTTTTTGATCAAAGTATATTTGGAATAATTAATGTAGACGACATATATGCACCAAAGTTACTTAAATATGTAACTTGTAAATATGCAAAATATGGTTTGGATAATGAAGCAAACGTATCTGCTACAGATATTAGAATAAACAACAATTATGTAGATTTCAAAATGTACATAAATAAACAATTACAAACAATTACTGTTCCAATACCAGGAAAATATACAGTATACAATGCAGTAGCAGCAGTAGCGGCTTGTAGTATGTTAGGTGCTCAAATGCAAGATGTACTTGTAGGCCTTTCTACAGTTAAAGTTCCAGGTAGAAGCGAAACAGTAGATATAAACAAAACATTTGCTGTTTTAATAGATTATGCACACAATCCATCAAGTTTAGAAGCAATACTTGTAAACACTAAAAAGTATATTAAAGGTAGAGTAATACTTGTATTTGGATGCGGCGGAAACAGAGATAAAGAAAAAAGAAAAGAGATGGGAAAACTTGCAGGAACATATGC
>JAZOWO010000053.1:0-11551 GCA_045659265.1 Clostridia bacterium
GGTACACCTGTTCCCATGCCGAACACAGAAGTTAAGCTCTACGATGCCGAAGATACTTTAAACGGGAAAATAGGGGGTCGCCAATTTTTATATATTCCTCAATAGCTCAGTCGGTAGAGCGCTCGGCTGTTAACCGATAGGGCGTTGGTTCGAGTCCAACTTGAGGAGCCAAACTAGCAGGTAGCAATACCTGCTTTTTGTTGTGTTTAAGCGGATTTTGTGGTATAATGTTGATGTTAATAAATACTTAAAACCATTAAAATATAAGCCTTTTGGCTAATACTATTTGATTAAATTAAGGGAGAATGAAATGAAACTAATTAGTTTTAAAGAAAAAGTTTTACGGTCAATTTGCATAATCTTGATGTTTGTTACGTGTTTATCCTTTACGGGATGTAATAATACTATTACAACTAAAGTTGAAGGGTTAGAGTGGGAAGCTACAGCAGAGATTCATGAGTGGAAAATTTGTTACGAAAGTGGTTGGGATGTACCTGAAGGTGCTGCAGTTTATAAGGAACAAGAAGAAATTCGGTCTTATAAAATAGTTGGATATGAAACTAAATATAAGACGGAAACATATCAGGAGTTAGTTGGATATTATCGTCCTACATGGCGTCCTAGATATGAAACAAGAACAAGAACAGTATCTTATCAAGTACCAATCAAAGAGCCTATATATGCTACTAAATACTATTACACCATAGAAAAATGGGTATATTCAAAAAGTGTTCAGTTAGCTTGTGGACATGATAAAAATTACACCTATCCAGATTATGTTTGTACTTCTAACGAAAGAGTATCTAATGTGGAATATAAATATTTGGTTAAATTAGAGTGTGATGAAAGTTTTGTTTCGCATATTGTAGACAAGGATACCTGGGAAAGCTTAGAGATAGGTCAAGAAATAACAGGTACTAAAGATGAGTATGGGCGAATTAAGGTTGACTGGGAAACAAATTAGCAGGTAGCAATACCTGCTTTTTGTTGTGTTTATGCGGCTTTTATGGTATAATGTATATGCAAATTAAATTGATCGCTCTTAGAATTATAGGAGCAGAAGGAGAATACATATGAATAACAATGAAACAATGAAAAACAGATTCATGGAGCGGTATACGCAAGCAGTAACTGCAATAGGAATTTTTAAGGAAGGCATAGACATGCTTGAAACAATTAAAGAAGGGGTAGATAAGGTTAAGACGGTTGAGACTTTTTTAGAAGCAAATGCAAATTCTAATATATCTATTCCTGAATTCAATGAAATGAAGGATGTTTTAGCAGAATACCTTTCTGACCAAAGAACACATGTTGAGACTCTTGCGTATCTGAACCATCTTCATGATATCACGTATTACAAAGCAAGCAATATGCTTTTAATGCAAGATGTATTCAAGTGTTATTTCTAATTTTCGTTTGTACAAACATCCCTACTATTAAAATGGTAGGGGTGTTTATTTTTATTTCATTACTTTAATTTTGTTTTTTTATATGGTAGTATATTTATAGTTTATTTAATAAGATGAGGAGTTTTTATGATAATTATATTTATATTTTGTATATTAGGTATTGCGGGATATTTTAATGATATTCTTTGGCTTACGTATGTAGGTATGGGGCTTGGAATTGTCGATCATATTTTAGGTGTGTTATCTGGAATGCAAAAAAGCTTTAATACACTGTGGTTAGCAATATTGTTTGGAATTGGCATGTCTTTTGCAGGAAATGGATTGCTTCAATCTATAGCTATATGTATTTGTTTTGAGAATGTAATAAGCGTTACGCTTGGATTAGTTTTAATGATAATAACAGGTATAATAAACAGCAGAAGAATAAAGAAAGAAAAAGAGGAATAGAGATATATACCCCTGAAATGTTAAATACACTTCAGGGGTATAGTTTTACTTTTTGTTTGTGAGTTTTACCTCAAAGGGAATTGCTTGTTCATGAATTACTTTCTTTACAAAGATGTTTAAGGCATCAGATGCAGAAAGCCCCATTGCTTCGCATGTTTTTTCAAATTCTTTCTTTACATCTTCGTTAATGCGAAAGCTAAGGGTAGTAGTTTTGTTACTCATTTTGTTTTTTCTCCTTGTTAATTATATTATGGCATATGTATTAAATTACGCTAATATTATACCATATGTTTACATAAAATACAACCTGCGCGGCAACTGCCTTTTTTTGACATTGCAAATATGTATTCTTTGATATATAATGATGGAGATAATATACTAAACCAAAATAAATTTATGGAAGGGGAAACACTATGAAAAAGCTTGTTATCTTGTGTGTAAAAGATGACACAATTAGCACAGAACTTGTACGGGGATTACTTTCAAATCTAAAGGAGGCAACACAACTTAAGCAGTATACAACGGATAAAGCTGCAAGTGAAATCTTCGAAATTGTACCAAGTAGAACCTTCTTTGATATGCTTGAAGAATGCAAATTCTTGGAGTATCACGATGAGAACGGAGTGTTTTACGGAACTCCACATGATCGTTCGGAAAAAGGCGAAGGCATCACTCTTATGCTCAACAGTGTTGAGATTGCTTTAGAAATTAAAAAGTACAACACAAAGGCTATGACATTCTATGTTTTGCCAACCGGTGAAAGAGAAGAATTTCTTAACACCAAGCTTAAATGGAATGATCCCAAGACAAAGAATAAACTTTTGGATTTCCTTGTATCCTATGATACTGTAGAAGAAGCAGTGGATAAGATTACAAAAATCGTAGAGTTTATGATCGAAAACGCAATTTTTAGTAATATGATTTAATTTATTAGCGCGGAACAATTTGTTCCGTGCTTTTGCTTGTTATTTTTTTAGATATATAATATACTGAATATATATAATTTTAAGAGGTTAAAATGTTTGATGAAAGTATAAAATTTAAATATTCTTGGAGACCTTATCAAGCAAAGGTATTAGAAAAAGCAGACAGGTTTCTAAAAGATGGAAGAATAAATATAGTTGCAGCTCCTGGTTCTGGTAAAACTGTACTAGGACTTGAACTTGCACGTAGATTAAATAATCCAGTATTAATATTGTCTCCAACTGTAACAATAAAGAACCAATGGATAGATAGATTTGTAACGTTGTTTATGCCAGAAGGTAGTAAAACCCCTGAATGGATAAGCGACAATATTTACTCTTTAAACAAATTTACATCTGTAACATACCAAGGACTTCATTATGCGTATAAACGTACTAAAATGATAAATAGAAGAGATCCTGAAGAAACAGATGATGAAGTGGAATTTGAAAAGCAAGAAACAACAATAGATATTAAGACTTATGATATAGTTAAAGAAATTAAAGATAACAAAATTAAAACAATAGTGTTAGATGAAGCGCATCACTTAAAAACGGAGTGGTGGCAAAGTTTAACAAACATATTATCTGAACTAAAAGATGTAAAAATTGTGTCATTAACAGCGACTCCGCCTTATGATACAGATTATACAGAGTGGCAAAGATATATTAAGCTTTGTGGAGATATAGATATGGAGATATCTGTACCTGAACTTGTACAAGCAAAGAATCTATGTCCGCATCAAGATTTTGTATATTTTAGTTATCCAACTAAGGAAGAAAGAGACAAAATCCAAGAACACAAAGATAATATTAACAAAGTAATAGAAGAAATAAAGTTAAATAAGGCATTTGCACAAATGCTTTTAGAACATCCATATATAGATGTAACTGCTAGATATTTATCAGATATTTTAGATAATGCAGAATTTTATAGCAGTATGCTAGTATTTCTAAATGCGGTTAATGCGCCAATAAAGAAAGAGAAAGTGGAAATATTAGGTCACAACAAACCAATACCTCCACTTGATCTAAAATGGATGGAAAGACTGTTACAATACATTTTATTTGAGGAAATGCCATATTTTATGCAAGAGAAATGCATAGAGGTAGTAAAAGAAATAGAAGGTAAGTTAAATAAAATTGGTGTTATTGAAAAGAAAAAAGTAATCCTTACTAATAGCGAGAGTATTAAGAAATATTTTACAACGAGTGTTAGTAAACTAGATAGCATAAACGAAATAGTAAAAGGTGAATATGCAAATTTAGGTCATAATTTAAGAATGGTAATACTTACAGATTTCTTAAGAAAAGAGTATCTTTTTGAAGATAATATAGAGCAACAAAAAATTGGTGTATTTCCAATTCTATTAAATTTAATAAAACAAAACCCATCTATGAGTATGGCTGTTTTAACAGGAAGTATCTTTATGATACCTAGAAGTAAAATAGAGTTGTTAGTTAAAGATTTAGAAACAAGAGAAATAACTAAGGAAGATGTTTCGTTTGTTGATGTACCTAAAACACCAGACTACGTTATAGTAAAGCCCGCAGGAAAGTATAGAAGTGTTACAATGAAAAGTATTTCTAAACTATTTGCGGATGGTGAAATTAATATAATAATTGGCACAAAATCTTTGCTTGGTGAAGGTTGGGATGAACCAAGTATTAATAGTTTAATATTAGCAAGCTTTGTTGGCTCATTTGTACTATCTAACCAAATGAGAGGGAGAGCAATTAGAACAAATGATAATCCAAGAAAAACAGCTAATATATGGCATTTAGTATCTGTTTTAGATGCTCCCATCCTTACCATTGAAGGAATAGATGGAACAGATAATCCAGATTACAAAATGCTACAAAGAAGATTTGATTCTTTTGTGGGAATAGGCCAAACATTAAATGTTATAGAAAGTGGAATAGATAGATTAGATATTCTTCCAAAAAGATTTTCTAAACCAGATATAGACAGACATAATAAAGAAGCTATAAGGATAAGTAACGATAGAGAAAGAATGTACGATAGATGGTTTGAAATGGGAGATAGATTTGGTGGTTCTAATATGCGTATGGTAACTAAAGTAACTACTAAGCGTAAATTCATGTCACGTAAATTCACTTCAATAGACTATGTAGCTATGGCTAAGATGTTAGCAGTTTTTCTGGTACTGATGATGGGAGCAGTTGCAGTAGACTTCTTCTTTAATACAGAAAAGTTAGTATATAATCTAACAGGACTTGAATTAACAGAAGTGTTTATACGTTATACAGTAGTAACACTGCTTACAGCTATACTAGAATTTAGAACAATTAGAGGTATATTTAGAGCGTTATATATGCATATGCCTAGAAACCAACTTAAAATTGCAGCAACGGTTGTTGTAAACTCAATGTGTGAAGCTAATATACTTAAAACTCCAAGAAGTAAAATAGTAATAAAAAGCGAAGAAGATGATGAAGAAGAAACAATTACATTAACAATAAAAGGTGTTACTCTTCAAGAAAATAATGAGATAATAAAAGCAGTTACTGAAATTTTTGATGATGTACGTAATCAAAAGTATATAATTGAATGTAAAAATAGTGTATTTCCAGTGTACTATTCAGCGCCAGAAATACTATCAGTAAACAAAACGTTATGTTCTAATTTCTTTAAGCATTGGAAAATGTATATTGGAAATAGTAAGCTAATATCTACTAGATCTGAGTCGGGGCGCAGAAAGCTTCTAGAGGCAAGAAAACAAACATTTAATTATGAGTCTACAAGTAAATTTAAGACTAACAAGAAACCAATTTCGGATTGGCAGTAATAAAGGAGAAAGAAAATGAAAAAGAATGGAATATCTTTAATCGTATTAAGTATAACAATTTTAGTTATGGCCATACTAGCAGCGACAGCAATAATATCTCTAGAAGATAGCGGAATAATAGGAAGAGCAAAAGGTACAACAAATAAATCAAATTATACAGATGAATATACAAGGCTAACAGTGATAAAGAATGGAATATTAACAGATAATTTAGGTAGTATTACACTAGAAGAGTATATAAATGAATTAGATAGCAAGGGAATAATTGAATCGGGAAGAACAAATAATGCAGATGGAAGTGTTATAGTGACAACAAAATCTGGATTTGAAGTGCTTCTTTCACAAAATGGTGACAGCGATTTAAATATAAAAATTACAGATGCGGAAGCGGGAAATAACACAAATACATCAAATATAGTATCAATTGAGTTTGATGATTTAATGAACATCCCAGAATCTTTTTCCAACGAAGCAGGAGATACATGGCAACAATTAGTGTCAGATGGATTTAGTATAATGTTACTTAGCCAATTGGGCGCAGAAAAAACGCATCAATTTTCGGCAAAAGGAGAATATATAACATCTTCGCTAGGAGCGATATCACCAATGCCACCTGGAATGACATGTACTAAAGTAAAATTAACAGATAAATATGGTGACTATACAAAATATTATATTTTGTATGATGGTACTGAAGGAAGTAATATTTTATATGGTGAAAAATAACCAAACCAGAATTAACTTTACATAATATTGAATTTAGTTCTAATGTGTAGTATAATAAATGCACATTAGAACTTTTTCTATTAATAATTATTAAAAGGAGATAGCACTATGAATGGTATGATGGTAATTTTATCTGGACCTAGTGGAGCTGGAAAAGGCAGAATTGGAGAAGAACTCTTAAAGCGGATGAATATGCGCAAGGTATTATCCGTTACCACAAGGCAAAAAAGACCGGAGGACAAAATCAAAAACAATTACACTTTCCTTACGGAAGAAGCGTTCCTGGAACTTAAAGAGCACGGCAAGTTCTTTGAAACCAATTACTATGATGGTAACTGGTATGGAACTTTGCGTATCCCCGAAGAAGAACTGTATATCCGTGACCTTCTCTTTGACAAGGATGTAAACGGAGCGCTTGCAATCAAGGCAGTATATCCTTTTGCACTTACTTTCTATATTATGCCTAAGGATAAGGAGACTTTACTTGAACGTAGAGGAAATAGGGGTGAGGGAAGAAAGGCTATTGCACTTTCTGAAGTGCCTAAAGCAAAGGAATTAGACTTCCTTATTGTAAATGATGACCTTGAACAAGCAGTGAGCGAAATTATGGATATTATTGAGTGCATGAGAAAGTGCTCTATGAGAAATCCTAAGGCTCAAGAGTTCATGGATGAGTTCTATCTGGAGGGTAGAGAATAACCATTTAACAGAAGACGCGTGAGATTAAAATCTTGCGCGTTTTTTGCTGTTTTATTACTTCTTTTGTATTGCACTATTTTTTACTATTTGATATACTTAAACTGTATAATTGTAGGAGTAGATGAAGAATAATGGAGAAATTTGAACTAACATATCCAGAAAGAAATATTTGGCTTGTTGAAACCTTTTATGACAAGCAATTAATTAATATTATATCTGGCTCTTTTGTAATTAAAAGAGACTTTAATCTGGATTTAGCAGAAAAGATGGTAAACAAGTACGTAGAACTAAATGATGCTTTAAGACTTAGAATAAATTTAGAAGGTGGCATACCAAAACAGTATGTTAGTTCTTATGCGCCCTTTACAGCAGATAAAGTAGATGTTAGGGGTAAATCTGAAGATGAAATAGAAAAAATAAAAGATGAGTATATCGGGAAACAAATATATGTATTAGAGGATCCGCTCGCTTCATTTTTATTAATAGATAGAGGTAATGGCTTAGGAGAAGTATTTGTTAAAGTACACCATTTAGTTGGTGATGCTTGGACAATATCTAAAATGGGAAGCGTATTTTCTGAAATATATGAAGCATTGCTTGCACATGAAGAATACACTAAAGAATTCCCAAGTTATATAGATTTTATAAAAGTAGAACAAGAATACTTGCAAGAAGATAGATACGCAGCGGATGGTGAGTTCTGGAAAGAATATTTAACAGGTTTAGAAGAACCAGTAGGCCTTAAAGATAGCGGAATAATTAAAGATACTAAGGCTAAGAGATATACAGTTGTTTTAGATGATGAGTATCAAACAATGTTAGATAATTATTGCAAGTTAAACAGATTATCTCCATATATTGTATTTTTAACAGCGCTTGCTATATATATGGAAAGAACAACTGGTAAACAAGATTTTGTAATTGGTACACCAGTACTTAATAGATCAAACTTCAAAGAAAAGAATATGGCTGGTATGTTTATATCTACTATGCCAGTTAGATTTAATGTAGATGAGAATAAGACTTTCTTAGATATGTGTAAAGAAGCTGGCTCAGATTCAATGTCATTATTTAGACATCAAAAACATCCGTATGTAAAAATATCTGAGATATACAAAAAGCTAACAGGTGTTACAGATAATATGTATAAAGTAATGTTATCTTACCAAAATGCTAGAGCATCTGTTGCAGTAGAAGACAAATACGAACTTAAATGGAGATTTAGTGGCCATATACAAGATGAACTAGAAATACATATTTCAGACCTAAATGCTACAGGCAATTTAGAAGTACATTTAGATTATTTAACTTCATTATTTGAAGATGTAGAGGTTAAGTATCTAGTTACTAGAATACTTGAAATAATTAAAGATGGAATAACAAATAACAGTACAGTAGAAACTATTAAAATAATGACAGATGAGGAAAGAGAAAAAATACTTGGAGAGTTTAATGACACATCAAGACCTTATCCTAAAGATAAAACTGTTATAGAGTTATTTAATGAACAAGTAAAGTTACATCCAAAAAATATTGCACTAAGACTTGAAGATAAGTCTATGACATACAAAGAATTAGACATAGCTTCAAACAAACTTGCAAATATGTTAAAAGAAAAAGGTGTAGTAATAGGTGATGCAATAGGTATAGATATAGATAAGTCATTTGAACTTGTTACAGCTATACTTGCTGTACTTAAAACTGGAGCATATTACTTACCAGTAGAAATAAACATTGCCCATGACAAAAAAGAGTATATGTTTAAGGATGGGTCAGTTAAATTTGTTTTAGAAGATCATATAGAAAATTATGAAGATATAGACGAAGTCTTTATAGATGAATTAGATTTTAATAAAATGGATGATGCTAAAGTAACTTTAGATGGTGAATATACAGCTGTAAACCCAGCATGTATATTGTATACATCTGGTACAACTGGAAATCCTAAAGGCGCTTTAATTACAAATATGAATATTGTAAAGCTAGTTAAGAATCCAGACTATATGGAACTTAAAGAAAGTGATACAATAATTCAAGCAGCATCAACAAGTTTTGATGTATCGTTATTTGAATTTTTTGGTACACTACTAAATGGTGGTACGTGTGCGTTAATTACTAAAGAAAATCTTTTAGATTTCGATTATCTAAATACATACATTAAAAATTCTGGAGTTACAATTGCTTGGATTACATCGGCGTTGTTTAACCAAATAATTGATGCTAAAATAGAAGCTTTTGAAACTTTACATACAGTTTTAAGTGGTGGAGATGTAATGTCTCTAAAACATGTAAATAAGTTAAGAGAAACGTATAAAGATTTAACAATAATAAACTGCTATGGGCCAACAGAATGTGTAACATTTACTAATACATTTAGAGTAGATGAAACAAGAACTGTAAAGGTTCCATTAGGAAAAGCAATATCTAATACATATGGTTATGTAATAGATAAAAAGTTTAGACTACTTCCACTTTATGTTGAAGGCGAATATATAATTGGTGGAGATAGTGTAGGACTTAAATATATAAACAACGAAGAATTAACAAAACAAAGATTTGTTAGTGATGAAATAACAAATAAAGGTAGAATGTACAAAACAGGTGATGTTGTACGTATGCTAGATGGTGGATATATAGACTTCGTAGGAAGACGAGATAACCAAGTTAAGGTTAGAGGGTATAGAATTGAGCTTGATGAAATAAAACACGCTATATACTCTTCTCGTAAGGTAGAAGACCTATCTGTATTCATATATGAAGATCATAATAAAACAAAGAAGATTGCAGCTATATATACATCAAACGAAGACTTTTTACCACAAGATATGAAGATATTCTTAAAAGATAAATTAACTTCATACAAGATACCTTCATATATAGAAAGGCTGGACAAGTTACCACTAAACCAAAATGGTAAAGTTAATGTTAAAGAATTAATAAGGCACATTCTAGAGAAAGCTCAAGATACAGATGAAGAATTTGTACCAGAGTATGAAGGAATTGCAAAAACGATTTATGATATGTTTAAAGAGGTTTTGGGCCGTGAGGATATACATCCAGAAGATAGCTTCTTTGATATAGGTGGAGATTCGCTTCTTGCTATTAGACTTACTACAGAAGCATTAGAACATAATATAAAGATTACATTTGCAGATTTATATAAATATCCATCTATTAAAGAATTAACAGAATTACTTACATTAGATAACAAGAAGGCGTCAATATCTGAACCATTAAAAACAAGAGATTTTGATGCTATACATAAACTTCTTGAAACAAATGTAATAGAAAACACTGTTAAAGAGGATATAAATAAAAAAGATATATTACTTACAGGCGCAACTGGATTTTTAGGTTCACACATTTTAGAAGAACTATTAGTTAACACAGAAAGTACAATTTATTGCTTAATTAGAAAAATTAAAGATAGTAATAAGGAACCATTAGAGAGATTAAAAGAAAAAGTTAATTTCTTCTTTGGCAATAAATATGATGATTTAATTGATACAAGAGTAAAATGCGTAGAAGGAGATATAATCCTTGATGAATTAATTGTAGAAGAAAATGTAAGAGAAGAAGTTGCTAAAAATGTTTCTATGATAATTAACTCTGCAGCGCACGTAAAACACTATGGAGATATTAATTTATTTACTAGAATTAATGCAAAAGGTGTAGAAAATCTTGCTAAATTTGCATTAGTAAATAATATGAGATTAATACATATTTCTACACTTAGCGTATCAGGTAATATATTAGAAGTTGGTCAATTAGATCAAGTGGGCATAGTTAAAGGAACTATATACAATGAAACAAACTTGTATATAGGACAAAATCTAGACAATGTATATGCATATACTAAATTCTTAGGTGAAGAAGTAGTATACAACTATATACTAAAAGGACTTGATGCTAAAGTAATGAGAATGGGTAATTTAACAAGTAGAATTTCTGATGGCAAATTCCAACCAAATGTTGAGGAAAATGCTTTTGCAAATAGACTTAAGACATTTGTGGATATTGGAATAATGCCTAACAATTTAATGGATTTTAATGTTGAGTTTACACCAATAGATTTAGCAGCTAAAGCAATTAGAGTTTTAGCAAACACAGATAAAAAATATAATACTTATCACATTTTTAATGATAACCATATTGTAATGCATAGGTTAGATGAGATATTATATAAATTAGGATATGAACTTAGACATATCACTAAAGAACAAATGACAGAACTTATTGAATTTTATTCTAAACAAGATAATGGTTATGAAAGAATACAAGGTATAGTACAAGATGTAAATAGAAATAAAGAGATAGATTATAACCCTAATACGGTTATAAAATCAGACTTTACTAAAGATACATTATCTAAACTTGGATTTGTTTGGCCAGAAATCGATGAAGAATATATTACTAAATATATAGAATATTTAGAAGAAATAGGTTTCTTAAAAGGAGATAACAAATGACAACATATTCAATTTTTTTAGTTTTAGTG
>JAZOWO010000054.1:0-7193 GCA_045659265.1 Clostridia bacterium
GAATAGATTTAAGAAACGTAATGTAAGTAAATTAGGAGCTTATGTAGAAGCAGAAGATGAAGATGAATCTAAAGATGCAAATCTATTTAGAAGACAAATTAACTTTGCAGTATGCTCAAGCGCATTATTTACAGAAGCTAAAGCAATAATATCTATATCAGATAAAGGTAAAACTCCAGCAGTTCTTTCTGGATATAGACCAAAATGCCCAATTTATGTATTTACAGCTAATGAAAAAACATATAGACAATTATCTTTAGAATGGGGTGTAACAGCATATTATTTCCCAGATGAACATAATTTTGAAGAAATACTTAAAAAAGGTGTAGATACATTAATAACAGAAAAACATATTAAAAAAGGAGATATAGTAATATTAGGTGGTGGAACAACTAACGATCACATCTCTGAAAACTACTTATCTACACAAGCAATGGGTGCTGTAATTAGAATATAAAAGATTTCTAAAAAGTACTTGCAAATGTAAATAAAGTGTGTTAAAATACTATGTGTAAAATTAAGACCAGGAATAAGGGAGGGAATATAAATGGCAAAATGTGAAATTTGCGCAAAAGAAGTAAACTTTGGAAATAATGTAAGTCACTCTAACAGAAAGACTTCAAGAACATACAAACCAAACGTTCAATCAGTTAAAGTAAATGAGAACGGAACAGTAAAATCTATAAAAGTATGTACTAGATGCTTAAAATCTGGTAAAGTTGAAAGAGCGTAGGAATAATTAAAAGAGGCATAAGCCTCTTTTTTTATGCCTAAAAATAATTTAAAAGCTACCCTTTAAGATTAGGTGGTGTATTATTTGATCCAAACTTCTTTTCGTATTCTGCAGATTTAATAGAATAATCTAGATATTCATTTAGATAACGGTAATAATAATATTGGTTGTTATAAAAATCTAGCGGTGAAGGTAAAATGTTAGGTGGTGGGGTTATGTTTGGTGGTAGTGACATATTAGGTGGAATGTTGTTAAAGTTATATGGATTAAAAAAAGCTCTTTCGTCCAAAAAATCATCTCCTTTATGTATATTATATAAAGTTTGTGTAAATAATATGATTACCTCATATATTAAATGAGTATCCCCTTTTTATTAGAAACGATAGTTACTATCGTTTCTTTTTTAATGTTAAATATAATACTGCTATTGTACTTAGGATTATATATACATACAAACTTGGTAATATATATGGATTTGATTGCAATATATTCAAGTTTAGCGATGCGGGTGTATCTTGAGATATAGTAAATATGTTAAGTTTTAATATAACATACGTAATTATTGCACTAATAACCCCATGTAGTAGTTTATATAATATTATCTCTTTTAATTTTATCCCTATTTTATATACAAACGAGTATACTTGAAAGATTATCATAAAGGAGCTAAAAGACAATATAAAGGATGCTAGAAGTATAAGGGTAGTTGTATTTATTTGTATGCTTGAAATAGCCTGTAATCCTGTTGTAAGTTCAAATAATCCTATGGCAATTCCTTTGAGTAGTTCTGATGTTGGTAGGTGAGTTAATAATAGATTTGGTATAAGCGAAAATATTATTAAATACCCTAAAATTATTCCTAATGTCTTAAAAGAATTTAGAATTGATGTAAGCAATATATCAAATGGAGAAGATATTTTGTAAAAACTATTTGAAATTGGCACTTTTTGTTGTATAATATGCTGTGAGTAAGGATAACACATTCCAATAATTATACTGGATAAAAAATGTGAAATGAGTAGAATTATTCCTATACTCATACTATTAAATATACTTATACCAATAGCACATAGTATATACGACGGACTTGCATTGTTTGTAAATGAGATAAGCTTTCTTGCAAGTGGCAAAGAAATTATATTATCTTCATATAGCTTTGCAATGCACTTAGCAGCGTTTGGATATCCTAAAAGGATGGATATAAGTATAACAAATGTAGTATCTTTGGGAATTCTAAATATTTTAGATAGTATATTAGACAACCCAAAAGATAAGTTATATACTAAATTTGAGTTTATTAGTATTTCTGTTATTAGTAAATAAATGTATAACGAAGGGACTAATGTCTTAATAAACATATTAAGCGAGTTGGTTATATACATATATACATTTTTAGAATTAGTAAGTAACAGGATAATAGTTAAGTAAATAAATATATTGGTAATAAATATTTTTGTTTTGTTTGTAGAGATAATCTTCATAAAAACACCTAATAGATATTACTAAGAAGGAGAATAATATATGCAATATGTAGAAGATTTTGAAGATTTCAAATTAATAGATATGGCCGGCGGAGAAAAATTAGAGCGTTGGGGGAAATATCTATTAATTAGACCAGATCCTCAAATAGTATGGAACAAAAAAACTAATCCTAAACTTTGGGAGCAAGCAGACGCTAGATACATTAGAAGTAAAACTGGTGGAGGCCATTGGGAAGTTAAAAAGAAACTTCCAGATAGTTGGCAAGTTTCATACAACAAATTAATTTTTAATATTAAGCTAATGGGATTTAAGCATACAGGACTTTTCCCTGAACAAGCTGTTAACTGGACATATATGAAAGAAAGAATAACAGCCAGAAAGAAAGCGGGAAAAGATACAAAAGTATTAAATCTATTTGCATATACTGGTGGAGCTACAGTTGCTTGTTTAGAAGCTGGAGCTAGCGTATGCCACGTGGATGCATCAAAAGGAATGGTAGCGTGGGCTAAAGAAAATGTAATAAGTTCTGGCCTTAAAGATGCACCTGTTAGATTTATAGTAGACGATGTAATTAAATTTGTTAAAAGAGAAATTAAAAGAGGAAACAAATACGATGCAATAATAATGGATCCGCCAAGTTATGGAAGAGGAGCTAACGGAGAAGTTTGGAGCATTGAAAAGGATTTAGAAGGTCTTTTAGAGTTATGTGTAGAGTTATTATCTAACGATGCAGAATTTGTAGTAATAAACACATATACAGGCGGGCTTTCTGGAACAGTAATTTCAAATCTTTTAACTATGGTGTTACAAGCATCTAGAAAAGATTTAATTAAAAAAGGTAGAATTGTAACAGATGAAATAGGTATTAAAATGGAAAACTCATCATTTGTTCTTCCTTGCGGAATAACAACTAAGTGGGAAAATGGAGGTATATAACATGCAAGAATCAGTAGGTAATTTATCCTTAAAAGAAAGAATTGGTCAAATGTTTATAGTAGGTCTTGATGGGACTGAAACAGACGCAGATATAACAGAACTAATTCAAACATATAAAATAGGTGGTGTATACATTAGAGAAAGAAATATGTATACAGTAGAAAAACTACAAAAATTAATAAACGAATTAAAAGCTGCAAATATGGGAAATTCAGTACCTCTATTTATAGCAACAGAACAAGAAACTGGAAGAGGAAATATTTTACCAGATGAAATAAGAGCTATACCTGCTATGAAATACATAGTAGAAAATACAGATAAATCTGTTGTATATGATACGGCAAATCTAACAGCAGATATTTTAAGAAAATTAGGTTTTAACATGAACTTTGCACCACTTATGGATATGGGTGGAATGGTAAACGGAGTGCCTTTAGGAGATAGATGTATTTCAGAAAATAATACTACATTAGTTGCAGGTACAGCAGTACAAATTGTTAATGCGCACAAGAACAATGGTATAATACCAGTTCCTAAATATTTCCCTGGACATTCTACAACAAAAGCAGAAAGAAGTAATTTGGTAATACCATATACAAATAAATCTATATCTAGACTAGAACATTTAGATTTAGCAGGGTTTAAGTATTTAATAGAAGAAGGTATAGAGACAATGTTAGTTGGACATATACATCTTTCTAAATTAAACCTGTTTGCTCCGTCATCTTTATCTCATAAAGTTATAGATAGAGTTCTAAAACATAAATATAACTTTAATGGAATTACAATTGCCGATGATTTAGCAAGTATGTCAATAGCTGTACAATACGGGTTAAAACCTGCAGTACATAAAGCTATTCTTGCTGGAAATGATATGATGATAATATCTAACGCTGGAAGAGTAAAAGCGATTTTAGAAGATTTAGAAAAACAAATCTCTAAAGGCAACATTGATGGTAAGGTTATAGAAAATAGAGTTCAAAAAATACTTGATCTTAAAGTAAAATATAACATAAACGATAACGAAATGCCTGATATTAATATAGATAAAGAAAATGAAAGAATTGAAGAATTAATAAAGAGAATTAGACAAATAGGCTAATTTTTAACATATAAAAATTATAATTAGAAAATATAAACCCAAGAGTTTTGCTCTTGGGTTTTAGTAATATTAAATTAGTTAAATTACAATTTAGTTATTAGCAACCGCAGCAACAAACTAAAATTACTATAATAAGTATTATCCATATGCAGCAACAATTTCCGCCGCCGAATCCTCCGAATCCGCCTTGGCATCCGCCACATTGGTTTGAACATCCGCATCCACATCTTTCATCTATCATATTAAAATCCTCCTTTAATTATTGAAGAAACTATTAGTCATATGAGTAGGACCTGTAAGCTTAAAATAATCATAACCACTAATAGAATCATTAGAACTCTGCTTAAAGAAAATTAATATAAGTAAAACGAACCAAATAATCGAATTAGAATAATTGTTGTTTTGCTCCCACATGTAAACTCCTTTGCTATATACAATCTGTTGTATATATTACATAATATGTAAAAATAAAAATCTTGTTACAACAAAAAATATAATATTAAGTGTTGAAAAAAATATATTTATATAATAAAATTTTTAGAGTAGAGGTAAAAGATTGAAGAAGATATTATTTAATATATTTAAGTATATAGGAATCTTTATTTTGCTAGTATCTATTGCTCTTATGCTTCTTGTTATTACAGCTATGATACCAAAAGAACGAATAGAAAATAATATGAAAGAATCTGTTCAGTTTTATAAAGACAATCAAGGAATAGCAGGGGAAACAGGACATGAGTATGCGTTTAGGCATTATTACGCAGACTCAATATTATTAAATATTATTTATAACATAGATACAGATAAACCATTAGAATCTGTACTATGGTCAAAGTATTATGAAACAATAAAGATAGATATAAATAAAGATTTTATTGAAACGGTAGAACAGTCAAAAGAGGCTAATCAACAATATTTAAGATATTGGCATGGAAGTATGGCAGTACTAAGACCATTATTTGTTATATTTAATGTAAATCAAATATACAGCATAAACAAAGTAATTTTATTTGGACTTGCAATATCATTGTTCATAATATTGTTTATGAAACACAAAGGTCTTGCAATAACCTATTTGATATCGCTAATTATGACAACATTTAACATAGTTCCAATGTGTTTTGAATACTCATGGACATTTTATATTATGTTCATTGTATCAATAATAATAGCATTAAGTGAAAAAGGTAAGAGCGATAATTATTTTTGCATGCTCTTTTTTATAACTGGTATAATAACATGCTATTTAGACTTTTTAACAACTGAGATAATAACATATTTTGTACCAATGTTAATATTAATAGCGTTAAGAAATAAAGAAAAACGAATAGGAAAGTTTAAGAATGTTTTAAGTTTGGTAATAAAAACCGGTTTGTTGTGGCTTGTAGGATATGCGTTAATGTGGGTTGCAAAATGGGGTATAGCAGGTGCTATATTAAATATTAATCCGATTATATATGTAAAAGACAATTTACTACAAAGAGTGTATAGTCACATATCTTTTGTTAATGCAGGTGGATTTAATTCTACAGCTGTGATTAAAAATTTCTGGACATTATATCCAATTGTTTTTGGAACAAATGCTATTGCGAGAGCATGGATAATTGCAGGTTTAGTACTTATATTTGCAATAGTTATAGATTGGAATAATCTTAAAGGGAAATGGATAGCTGTAATATATCTAATATTGGCAATGGCACCGTATGCAAGATATTATTTCCTAACTTCACATTCTTGGAGTCACTTCTTTTTTACATATAGAAGTCAAATGATTACAATAATAGCACTGGGCTTGCTAATTATGGAGTGTTTCAATTATAATATATTAAAGAAACTAAAAAGAAAGGCGGGTACTAAAGATGAATAAATTAGAATTAACAATATTAATACCATGCCTTAATGAAGAAGAAACACTAGCAATATGTATAAATAAAGCAAAATCCTTTCTAGAAAAAAATAATATTAAAGGTGAAGTTTTAATAGCAGATAATGGAAGTACAGATAAATCTATTGAAATAGCTAAAGATAATGGCGCTAGAGTAGTGAATGTTCCTAACAAAGGATATGGAAATGCATTAAGATATGGAAGTAAAGAAGCCTACGGAACATATACAATTATGGGAGATGCGGACGACAGTTATAACTTCTCTGAGTTGGAAGATTTTATTAAATATTTAAGAGAAGGTTATGATTTTGTAATAGGTAATAGATTTAAGGCTAATCTGGAAAAACGGAGCAATGCCGTTTTGGAATAGATATTTAGGTACACCGGTCATATCCTTTATAGGAAGAGTTAGAAGTAAAACAAAAATAGGAGATTTTAATTGCGGATTAAGAGGCTACAATACAGAAAAAATAAATTCGTTAAATTGTAAATGCGAAGGTATGGAATACGCAACAGAAATGATTTTAAGAGCCGGTAAAGCTAAACTTAAAATAAAGGAAGTGCCAATTAATTTCTATAAAGATAAAAGAAACAAACCGCCTCATTTGAGGCCAATTAAAGATGGTATAAGGCATCTAAAAATGCTTTTTAATAAATTATAAGGAGGAAAATATATGAAAAACAAAAGAGGTATATCATTAATAGTATTGGTAATAACAATAATAGTAATGATAATTTTAGCAGCTGCTGTAATTATTACTATATCAAATACAGGGATAATAAACAGAG
The DNA here is from genome assembly GCA_045659265.1 of Clostridia bacterium. Taxonomy (GTDB): domain Bacteria; phylum Bacillota; class Clostridia; order TANB77; family CAG-465; genus UMGS1649. The sequence goes on from JAZOWO010000054.1 coordinate 6,928, forward strand.
CAAACGAAGCAACATCAGCTACAAATTTAAATCAAGTACAACAAATAGCAACATTAACTTGGTCTGAGGCATATATAGATGGGCTAAGAGGACAAGAATTAAAAGATGCTGTGTTAGGAGAATTGGGAGAATTTACGAATGATTATACAATAGACGTTACAGATGAAGGCGTAACTGTCACAATGGGCGGAAATAAAGCACTAAATCAATATGGCTTTTATTATGATGAATTGTATGTAGTAGATAATCCTTATGATATGGGCTCT
>JAZOWO010000055.1:0-12054 GCA_045659265.1 Clostridia bacterium
CTGAAAAAAATGGAAGAACACCTCAAGAGCATGTAGATATCATGGCAGAAGAAGCAAAAAAATTATGGGCAAAAATGGATATAAAATATGATGATTTTATACGTACAACAGAGCCAAGACACGAAAAAATTGTACAAAAAATATTTGATAAATTCATGGAAACTGGTGATATCTATAAAGGCGAATATGAAGGATGGTATTGTATGCCATGCGAAACATATTTTACAAAAACACAATTAGTAGATGGAAAATGTCCGGACTGTGGTAGAGAAGTTAAACCTGCAAAAGAAGAAGCATACTTCTTAAAATGCAGTAAATACCAAGATAAATTAATAGAATATATCGAATCACATCCAGGATTCATTGAACCAGAATCTAGAAAGAAAGAAATAATGAACAATTTCTTAAAAGCAGGTCTTCAAGATTTATGTGTATCTAGAACATCATTTACATGGGGAATACCAGTAAGCTTTAATCCAAAACACGTTACATATGTTTGGATAGATGCTTTAACAAACTATATAACAGCATTAGGATACAAACTAGATTCAAAATCTGAACTATATAACAAAAACTGGCCAGCGGATGTACATGTAATAGGAAAAGATATTCTTCGTTTCCATTCAATATATTGGCCAATAATACTAATGGCTTTAGGTGAACCATTACCTAAGAAAATATATGCTCATGGTTGGATGTTATTTGGCGAAGATAAGATGAGTAAATCTAAAGGAAATGTTATCTATGCAGATGAACTAGCAGAAGAATTTGGTGTAGATGCAGTTAGATATTATTCTTTATCTGAAATGCCTTATGCACAAGATGGAAGCATAACATACGAATCAGTAATATCTAGATATAATTCAGATCTTGCAAATACATTAGGTAACCTTGTAAACAGAACAGTAGCAATGGTTAACAAATACTTTGAAGGAACAGTATATCTACCAGGTGAAGAAACTGACGTAGATAAAGACCTTAAAGCTTTTGTTAAAAACACAGTAGATACATATGTTTCTAAGATGGATGAATACAGAGTAGCTGAAGCTATAGAATGTGCAATGGATTTAGCAAGAAGAAGCAACAAGTACATAGATGAAACAACTCCATGGACTTTAGCTAAAGAAGATACAGAAAGATTAAAAACAGTATTGTTTAACCTTCTTGAATCTATCAAGATTATAGCAACATTACTATTCCCAGTAATGCCAGAAACAGCTAAAAAGATAGCTGAACAAATAAACGTAGAAACTTTAACATTAGAAGCAGCTAAAGCATTTGGAGAAGGCGCAACTGAAAGAAAAGTAGGAACAGCCACTCCGCTATTTGCAAGAATAGATGAAAAAGTTAAACTAGAAGAATTAACTAAGAAAATGGAAGCTAAAAAAGAACCAGTTAAGGAAATGCCAAAAGATATTAAAGAGGAAATAACTTTTGATGAATTTGGTAAAACTGAACTTAGAGTAGCTAAAATTCTTACAGCAGAAAGAATAGAAGGTGCGAACAAGTTATACAAAATTACAGTTGACCTTGGATATGAACAAAGAACAGTAGTGTCTGGACTTGTTCCATATTATAAACAAGATGAGTTAATAGGAAAGAAAGTAATACTTGTAGCTAACTTAAAACCTGCTAAATTAAGAGGAATAGAATCTAGAGGTATGATACTTGCAGCTGGAGAAGGAGACAATGTTAAACTTGTAACAGTTGATGGAGAAATGGAACTTGGTTCTATTGTGTGTTAAGGAGTAATAAATTGAAAAACAGTTGGATAAAAGAGGCTGTTGAATGGATAGTTTGTTTTATAATTGCATATGCAATATACCTAGGAATAAATTATTTCATAGGTACAATTGCAGGTGTAAAGCAAAGTTCTATGTATCCAACATGTCTTGAAGGAGATAGGGTTGTAATAGGAAGACGAGTACTATACAACAAACAATTAAAAAGAGGAGATATAGTAATAGTAGAATCTCCAACAATAACAGAAAATAATACGAATCCACTTGCGACTTACGAGGAAAAAGAAGGTTTTGTTAAATTCGCATATAATGTAATGGGTATTGGCAAAATGAGCTTTATAAAAAGAGTTATTGGTCTTCCGGGAGAACACTTATTTATATCTGAAGATGGATATGTGTATATAAACGGAGAAAAGTTAGATGAACCATATTTGACAGATGGATTAAAAACTCCAAGAACAGGCGACATATATGATATAGTAATTCCAGAAGGTTATGTGTTTACTATAGGGGATAACCGCGTAGGAAGCATGGATTGTAGAATATTTGGCGCAGTACCTTTAGATAGAGTTGAAGGTAAGGTTGTAGGCAGAATATGGCCATTAAATAGATTTGGAAAAATAGATAAATAAGGAGATAGATATGTTTGAGAAAATAATAGGACATGAAGAGTCGAAAAATACACTTGAAAATGACATCGTAAATGACAAGGTTTCTCACGCATATCTTTTTTCAGGAATAGAAGGAATAGGCAAGAAAGAACTAGCACTGGAGTTTGCAAGAAAACTACTTAATACAGAACACTTAAATGCTTGTATAGACTTTAAATATATTGAAAAAGCAGAAGATAGTACCGTAATAAAAGTAGAACAAATAAGAAAAAAGCTAGCAGACGATGTGCATATTGCACCAGCCACTTGCGATAGAAAAGTATATATAATAAATGATGCGCATTTAATGAACGAGGAAGCACAAAATGCAATTCTTAAGACGTTAGAAGAACCCCCGGCTTATGTAGTAATAATTTTAATAACATATAAAGAACAGGAATTGTTAACAACGGTTATTTCTAGAGTTAATAAGCTTAAGTTTAATAAACTAAACGATGAAGAATTGGATGAATTAACAATTAAATCGACAGGCAATAAATTAGATGTATTACAACACGAATACGCAGATGGTTCATTAAAAATTGCGTTGGAACTATTAAAAGATAACAATAAATATGATAAAATAAAAACATGTGTAGACAAAATAAAGTTTGAAGATAAATATGGAACGCTTAAAGCATTAGAAGAAATAGATTTTAAGGATGATGAGACGTTTAGATATTTTGAATACATATTCTTAAAAAACAAGATGTATAATCTTGTATCAATGGTTGAAAAATTAAAAACACGTATGGAACAAAACGGAAGCGAGGATATGATAAAAACAGCTTTTGTTATTAATATTTTAAGAAAGGAGTAGCTATGGAAGAAGTATTAGGAGTAAGATTTACCAAAACTGGGAAACTGCATTATTTCTATAAAAACAATTTGGAATTAAAAGTAGGAGATACGGTTGTTGCTAGCTCTGAAAGAGGATTAGATTTAGGAAGAGTAGTAAGTATAACAGATAATGAAAATGTAAAATTAGAAGAAGGCGATTCTATTGGAAAAATAGAAAGAGTAGCTACTAAAGAAGATGTAGATAAACAAAGAAAATTAGATGTTAGAGCGCGTGAAGTTCTAGATACTTGTAAAAAACTTGCTAAAAGATACAATTTAGAAATGAAATTCATTAAAGCTTCATATACTTTTGATGAGAGCAAATTAACTTGTTATTTTGTAGCAGAAGATAGAGTGGACTTTAGAGAAGTTGTAAAAAGTTTGGCTGCAGAATATAGAACAAGAATTGAATTAAGGCAAGTTGGACCACGTGATGAAATTAAAGCCTATGATAATGTAGGAAGTTGTGGTAAAGAAGTATGCTGTAGAACATTCTTGCCTGATTTTGAAACAGTAAATATTAAGATGGCTAAAGAGCAAGGACTTCAAATAAATATGCAAAAGTTATCTGGAAATTGTGGAAGACTAAAATGTTGTTTGAAATATGAAGAAGAAGTATATAAAGAAAAATTAAAAGAGTTACCCAAAGTAAATGCTCTTGTAAAATATAACGGTGAAACTTGTAAGGTCGTATCTTTAGACATATTAAAAGAGAGAGTAAGGCTAAAAATAGGTCCACAAGGAGAAGAACATTTTGAAATGGTTGATGTAAAAGAAATAGAATTTGAACCAAGAAAAGTGGAAAATAAAGAGCCTAAAAAAGAAGAAAATGAAGTAGCAGAACAACAATAATAATATGTTATATAAATATAAGAGGGAAGGAAGTGAAAATTATGGCATATAGAATAAGCGATGATTGTATAGGATGTGGAGCTTGTATGGCTGAATGTCCAGTAGGTGCGATTTCTGAAGGTGATGGTAAATGCGTTATAGATCCAGAAAAATGCATAGGTTGTGGAACATGTGCAGGTGTTTGCCCAGTAGGAGCGCCATCTGAAGAAGAATAATAAAATAAATTATTAAGATAATAAGATAAAATATTAATAAAATAATAAAGCACTTTGTAGTATTACAAAGTGCTTTTAATATTAATGTCTAAATTTGAATAAATCTAGAGTCTTGTGATATATTTTTTTATACCATGGCTCTTTTGGAATTTCTATTAGCTGGTTAGAAACAGAATTAGAAAGAACTATGTCTTCACCTGTTATAACCGCAGAATTATTAAACATTCCAGAAGTATCTGCTTGAGATATTCCTAATGTTTCAGAATATAGCCTAGCTTCCTTTTCCTTATCTATAAGCATTCTTCTTTCTTCAGGAGAAGTTAAGAAATCTCTATATAATAAAGCTAATATCGCCTGAGTATTAGGCATTAAATTATCTTCCCAATTTTCACTTAGGAAATCTATATTTGCTACATAATCTGTAGATTTATTTGTGTTAAATAAATCTATTAATCTTGTTGGTATTTTTTCTAAAACAGTAGCAGAAGAATGATTTAATACTTCAACTACTTCAACAAATGATTCTTGGTATTCTTTTGTCATATTTTATCTCCCTTGCTATTTAACTAATTCAAGTGGTTTTTCTTTTTCTGCAATTCTTTCTAAATCTAAGAATGAAGGAGCATCTTTCTTAAATGTTTTTCCTATTTCTTTGCTATATTTGTTATAAATTGTAGCAAACTTAGACTCATCCACTAATTCTAAAGGCTTGTCGTTTAAGTCTTTTAATGTGTCGGGTTGTGGTTTTGCAGAAACAACAGGATCATCTTTAGGTTCTGGAAGTGGTTCGTCGTTTGATGGCAGTGGATCTATATCTACATCTTGAATAAGAGCTGCATCAAATTCCACTTCTGCAGGTTCCGCAGGACTTTCTAAAGGTTTACTGTTTTCAGCAAATCTTTCTAAAGTTAAATCTATTAAATCTAAAACTTCTTTATTTTTTGCATATTTAATACGAGCGTTATCTACAGATATGTGTTCGCGTTTTCCGTCGATGCAAATGTATAATAAAGTTTCATCAATTATATCTACATCAATATTTGAGCTTTTCATATATACGCCTCCTACAATAATATTATTAAAAAACATAAGATAAGTCAAGAATATGAGCATAAAGAATAAAAAAATAACAGTCCATTTCTGAACTGTTATTTTATTTTTATATTAAATACTTACTATTTGTTTGCTATTGCTGCTTGAGCTGCTGCTAAACGAGCGATAGGTACTCTGAATGGAGAACATGAAACATAAGTAAGACCTACTTTGTGACAGAATTCAATAGTAGAAGGATCTCCACCGTGTTCACCACAAATTCCAAGTTTAATGTCTGGTCTTGTAGTTCTTCCAAGTTTTGCTGCCATATCTACTAATTTACCAACACCGTTTTGATCTAATCTTGCGAATGGATCTTGTTCGTAAATTTTCTTGTCGTAGTAGTAATTTAAGAATTTACCAGCATCGTCACGGCTAAATCCAAATGTCATTTGTGTTAAGTCGTTTGTTCCAAATGAGAAGAATTCAGCTTCTTTAGCGATTTCGTCAGCTGTCACAGCTGCTCTTGGTATTTCTATCATTGTTCCTACTTTATAGTGCATATCGCTGCCAGCTTCTTTAATTAAAGCATCAGCAGTTTCTACAACTATTGATTTAACGTAAGCTAATTCTTTAACTTCACCAACAAGTGGGATCATTATTTCAGGAACTATGTTCCAATCTGGATGTTTAGCTGCAACGTTTAATGCTGCTCTAATAACAGCTTTAGTTTGCATTTCTGCGATTTCTGGATAAGAAACTGCTAGACGGCATCCTCTGTGTCCCATCATTGGGTTGAATTCATGTAAAGAAGCGATAACGTTCTTTAAGTGTTCAACTGTTATATTTAATTCACCAGCTATTTCTACAATGTCTTTTTCTTCTGTTGGAAGGAATTCATGTAGAGGTGGATCTAAGTAACGGATTGTTACTGGGTGGCCTTCCATAGCTTCATATAAAGCTTCGAAGTCACCTTGTTGCATTGGAAGTATTTTATCTAATGCTTTTCTTCTTGCTTCTTCGTTGTCTGAAACAATCATTTCTCTAACAGCTTTAATTCTGTCAGTTTCGAAGAACATGTGCTCAGTACGGCATAGACCAATACCTTCTGCTCCGAAAGTTCTAGCTTGTTTAGCATCTCTTGGAGTATCTGCGTTTGTTCTAACTTGAAGTGTTCTGAATTCATCAGCCCATCCCATTATTGTTCCAAAGTCTCCAGATATTGAAGCTTCAACTGTAGGTATAGCTTCACCATAGATTTTACCTGTAGAACCATCAAGAGAAATGTAATCTCCTTCATGGAATGTTTTTCCGCCTAATGAGAACACTTTAGCTTCTTCGTCTATAACGATTTCGCCACAACCAGATACACAGCAAGTACCCATACCACGAGCAACAACTGCTGCGTGAGATGTCATACCACCACGAACTGTTAAGATACCTTGAGCTGCATTCATACCTTCGATATCTTCTGGAGAAGTTTCAAGTCTTACAAGAACGACTTTTTCTCCTTTTTCTTTCCATTCAACAGCTGCACCAGCAGTAAATACTACTTTACCACAAGCTGCACCTGGAGAAGCTGGAAGAGCTGTTCCTATTGGAGTAGCTGCTTTTAATGCTGCAGCGTCAAATCCTGGGTGTAATAAAGAGTCTAGGCTCTTAGCATCAATCATTGATACTGCTTTTTCTTTAGAAATTTTACCTTCGTTAACTAAATCAACAGCAATTTTTAGAGCTGCAGCTGCAGTTCTTTTACCGTTTCTAGTTTGAAGCATGTAAAGTTTTCCGTTTTCAATTGTGAATTCCATATCTTGCATATCTGCATAGTGTTCTTCAAGTCTTGAAGAAATAGATACGAATTCTTCGTATGCGTGAGGCATAACTTCTTTTAATTGATCAATTGTTTGTGGAGTTCTTATACCAGCAACAACGTCTTCACCTTGTGCGTTCATTAAGAATTCACCATATAATTTCTTTTCACCTGTAGAAGGGTTACGAGTAAATGCAACACCTGTTCCAGAAGTTTCTCCCATATTTCCAAATACCATCATTTGAACGTTTACTGCTGTTCCCCATGATGAAGGAATATCATTCATTCTTCTGTAGTAGATAGCTCTTGGGTTGTCCCATGATCTAAATACTGCTTTTATAGCTTCTAGAAGTTGTACTTTAGGTTCAGTTGGGAATTCTTCACCTTTAGCTTCTCTGTAGCAAGTTTTGAAACGAACAACAAGTTCTTTCATATCATTTGCATCAAGTTCAGTATCAAGCTTAACTCCTTTAGCTTCTTTCATTTCGTCAATGATTTTTTCAAAGTAGCTCTTTGGAACTTCCATAACTACGTCTGAGAACATTTGAACGAAACGACGATAAGAATCGTAAGCAAAACGTGGGTTGTTAGTAAGCTTAGCAAAGCCTTCAACAACTTCGTCGTTTAATCCTAGGTTAAGGATTGTGTCCATCATACCTGGCATAGATGCTCTAGCACCAGAACGAACAGATACTAGAAGTGGATTTTCAACACTTCCGAATTTTTTACCAGAAAGTTCTTCTAGTTTTGTAAGATTTGCAAATACTTCGTCAACGATTTCAGGAGCAATTTCTTTTCCATCATCATAGTAACGAGTACAAGCTTCAGTTGTAACAGTGAATCCTTGAGGAACAGGCATTCCTAAGTTAGTCATTTCGGCTAAGTTAGCACCTTTACCACCAAGAAGTTCTCTTTGTTTACCGTTACCTTCTGAAAATTGATAAACGTATTTTGTCATTTTCTGACCTCCTAATGATTAAATTAGCGTAGCTAGTAAGCTACGTCTTTCGCCTGCTATTATATCAAAAAGATTATAAAAAATCTAGACCTAAACTAAAAAAATATATGACATATACAAACAAGGACAAAATAGGCGTAATATACTACATTAGGTGATAAAAATGAGCATAGTTTTTGATGTAATTATTTATATAATTTTAGTATTTGGAATAATAATAACAACAATAGCATTTATGGATGAAGGTATGAAGAAAAATGAGAGGTATATTAGAGTAAGAAGAGAAGGGGCACGAGTTGGTTTGACACTAAAGGTAGAAGGTATGACTAAAGAAGATGAGATGCTAATAGCAGATGTGATAGAAAAAGGGAAGTTTGAAAATATATATGATGTAGTAGACGAATATATACTAGTAAACAAAACTTGAAATTTACATAATATGTGATATAATATGTCCATAAAAAATATTATATAAGGAGACTAACTATGTCACAAACAAAACGGAATTTTAATAAGAACGATAAGGTCTATATAGTAGACTATTGGGGAACTTCAAAAGGAGCGGCTGCGTTTTCGGTGGGCGCTGAAATTATAAGTGTTAACGAAGAGAAACAGACATTTTGCGCTGTATTATATGGTGATACATACCAAGTATACAGCTTTGCAGATTACGGAAGGTTGATCTTTGACACATCAATAGAAGCAAATACAGCAGCGAGCAAGCTGCCACACCCGGGAGATATTGTATATCAAAGAATAGGAAATAGAGTATACAAGAAACAGATGGATTCTATCGGCGGCGGCTATGTAGATGATGTATACGATCTTAAAATTTGCTTTAAGAGAGGTAAAGCTGTTTCTAGCAAAGAAATGGGTGTTACAGTATTCCTTGATGAGGCAGAGGCACGAAACAAAAAATAATATAGGAGTGCAATATGAACTATATGGTAAAAATCAAATGCAATGTACCAAACGATATTTTCGAACTTCCGCCTATTAGAAATACCCTCGCATCTGCATATGTAACTCAAGGCAATCGGATAAAAGAAAGATATGAGGAAATATACTCGTATTTAAGAGAAAATGGCTTGGAGGGGAATGAAATGCTAGAATATGTGCATATTCTTACTTTGTTTAAGATATATGTTCATAAAGCGTTTCTTAACGAAGCGGTTGAAAGAATATTCGATGTTGAACGGAACGAGTTCAATATGCTTGAAGTTCTTTCAGATTTAATTTCTGAGAGAAAACTTAGAGATTATGCATACGGCGAGCCTATGGTAAGGGCATTTGCACATGCCTTAAGAAGCATACCGCCAAGTTCTAGTTTAGAGGCAGTTTCTTACGGAAGCAAAATCCTTCTTCTTGAGAAAAAATTTCTCAATGATAGAAAGGTTTGAAGTTAAATAAAAACAGTTAAGAGAAAACAAAAAAGGTGACTAATTTTAGTCGCCTTTTTTGTTGACATATGGCTATCTTGTTGATAAAATAAAATAGAATAAATATAAGGGGTAATGGAATGTTTGCATATTTTAGGGGAAGCATCGAAAAAAAAGATGATGCAAAAGTAATAATAGATGTAAACGGTATAGGCTATGAAATATATATGCCTGCCGGAGATATAGATAGATTAAATATTGGCGAAACGGCCAAAATACATACATTTACGGATATTAAAGAGGGGTATATCGGTATATTTGGTTTCTTAGAAGAAGAAGCTTTAAGTGTGTTTGAAAAGTTAAAAAAAGTAAGCGGTATTGGTTCAAAAACTGCGCTTGGAGTATTGTCACATATGTCGCCTAGTGAAGTTTGTATGTCAATTGCAAATGAGGATTCTACACTAATTAGTAAAGTTCCTGGAATTGGTGCTAAAACAGCAGCTAGAATAATTCTTGAATTAAAAGACAAAATACTTAAAGAAACAGATATTAAACCTACAAAGATTGCTTCTAAGAAGGAATCTACTAATAACAGTAAGAATGAGGCAGTGCTTGCGTTAAAAGTGTTAGGGTATACAACTACGCAAATCAATGAAGTTATTGACGAGCTAGATATAGAGGGCTTAAAGGTTGAAGAGATAATTAAAAAAGCACTTTCGAATATGAATAAGAGATAAAATTAATATAGAAAGAGGAAAAATATGATTGAATTAAAGGGTGTTACAAAAGTATATGAACACAAAGTAGTTGCTTTAGATAATGTTAGTCTAAAGATAGACAAGGGTGAATTTGTGTTTTTAGCAGGTCCATCAGGCTCTGGTAAATCTACATTTCTTAAGCTGTTGCTTAAAGAGGAATTGCCAACAGAAGGATCTATATATGTTAATGGAGTTAACTTAAATACGTTAAAAGAAAAGAAGGCACCAGACCTAAGAAGAAAAATTGGTTCTGTGTTTCAAGACTTTAGACTTCTTTATGATAGAACGGTATATGATAATATATTGTTAGCATTAAGAATAAGTGATGCTTCTAAAGAAGAAATAAAATATGCAATACCAAAAGTCTTAGAACAAGTTGGGCTTAAGGGAAAAGAAAATTTTTATCCAAACGAGTTGTCTGGTGGAGAACAACAAAGAGCAGCTCTTGCAAGAGCACTTGTTACAAAACCATTAATACTAATTGCAGACGAACCAACTGGTAATTTAGATGATGAAACAGCTAAAGGTATAATGCAAATATTATATGATGTAAATGCAGCTGGAACAACAGTAATAACAGTTACACACAATCTAAATATTATAGAAGAAAGCGGAAAAAGAGCGGTATTTCTAAAAGGTGGAAAGATTGTGTCAGATACAAAGATGGGAGGTAATGAATAATGTCAAAGACTACCTACCTAATAAATGAAGGGTTAGATAATTTAAGTAAACACCAAGGAAAAACTATTTCAACAATGTTAATAATTTGTGCAACAATGCTTATCTTGGGAGTTTTTATAGTTCTGTTTATAAATATAGATAAGAATGTAACTTCTATAACAGAAAATCAAGGGCTTCAAGCGTTTATAGATGATAATGTTTTTGAAAAGGATATAAATAATCTAGCGAAAAAAGTTAAAGAAGTAGCAAATGTAAAAGAGCTAAAATATATGGATAAAGCAGCAGCTTTAGAAGATGCAAAGAATACTTTAAAAGAATATGAGTATCTTTTAGAAGGAATGGAAAATTCAAATCCTTTCCCACGTTCATTTATAATAACTTTTGAAAACTTAACTAGTACAGAAGAAGTAAAAAAAGCGATAGAAGATATTGATGGAATATATAAAGTTAGTTATAACGAAAAGGTAATAAATGCAGTTGTAACAGTATCAAAAATAGTTAATTATATAATATTATCAATAGGTGCTGTGATGTCGCTAATTTCTATATTTATATTAGCAAACACAATAAAGTTAGCTATATATGCAAGTAAGAGAGATTTATACATAATGAAATATATGGGTGCAACTCAAAGCTTTATAAGAACACCTTTTGTTGTAGAAGGAATGTCTCTTGGAGTAATGTCTGCAGTTATATCATGGATAGCAGTATCAATAGCATATTCAGTAGCATATAGATATTTGCCAAAAGTAGGCGAAGAACTAGGAGTGTTTGGATTTGTTGGTTATTCTGAAATGTGGAGTACAATACTTATAGCTTTTGCAGGACTAGGAGTATTAATGGGCGTTTTAGGAAGCTTAATTGCAACAAGAAGATATCTAAAAGAATGTACACCAACAAGACTAAGTAAAAATATAACTTATACAACAATAAAAAATGATGATGGAACAGAAATAAAAATAAGCGAGACATCTAAAGAAAGAAAGGATAGACTTGCTTGTGAGAAAAAACAAGCACAAGCAGAATTTGATAGAAAAAGAGAAGAATTAAAAAGAGCAGAATTAGATAAAAAACAAGAAGATAGAAAACAAAAAGAAGAATTTAAGAAACAAAGAAAAGCAAGACGTTTATCTATAC
>JAZOWO010000056.1:0-6072 GCA_045659265.1 Clostridia bacterium
TGGTGAAACTATAAATAGAGCAGAAGATATAGCAAATGGAACTTATTACGTATTAAATCAAGCAACAGGATTTAAATTAAGCGGAAAAGAAAAACCATTAACTTTAGCAACTTTAGCAGGAACAGAACATGTTAATGCGGACAACAGTCCATGGTGGATATCAGCACAGGCTTTACCATCAAATCCTGTTTATATAGATTTACAAATAGGATATGACCAAATAATCTGTGACAGTTATGAAATAAAAGGAATTAAAAGTACAGATGAATTTAAAAACGCAATAATAAATCTTGATTTAAGTCAAGTTACAGAAAATAAATTCCACACTTTAACAATAAATTATAGCGACAGAAATAAATAAAAACTAACAAAGGAGGTTTCTTATGGGTAACAATATCAAAAAGAAGAATCCTAAAACGGGCGAATGGGAAGTATTTGGTTCAACCGACGCATTAGATATTAATATACTTGATGCTTCGGATAATTATGAATCGACAAACGTAGAAGGCGCTTTAAGAGAAATTGCTGAATCCTTAAAAGAAAATGCCATCAATGAAGATTATGAAAAAATGCTCGAAGAACATGATGAATTAATCGAAGAACATGAAAAGACAATTAAGAAACACAAAGACCTGTTAGATGAGCACACCGAAGCTATAGAATGGCTGAAAGAAAATGGTGGGGGAGGTGATGGGAGTGGTACAGCCACTCCTACTATCACTTCATCTTATGAAGGTGGAATAATAGAAAAGAATGAAGTTCTTAAAATTCCAATCTTCTTTTCTTCTCCAAACTTAGGTGAAGGGACAGCCTATATAACTTTAAATGGAATAGAAATAGCAATTGTTCCAAATATTAAACAAGGTAATAATACTATCGAAATAGGTACATTAACTGAATTAAACAATAAAATAGCTATTTATGTAAAAGATAGAGCAAACTTATTATCAAACCAATTAGAATGGACTGTAATTTGTGGTGGACTGGAAATAGAAGTAACATTTGATGATACAGCCGATTATTTAATAACAGATATAATTTCTATGCAATTCAATGTTACATCAGTAGGTACAGACCCTATCATTATGTATATGACAATAGGCTATGAAGAATATGAGATAGAATGTGTCAGCGGATTCAATGAATACACCTTTAAAAACTTAGGTGTAGGGGTTCACAAAGTATCTTTCCACTTAGAAAGCGGAATATATTCTACACCAGTACAAACCTTTAATATAGTTGTTGTAAACTCAAACTCTTTATATGTTTCAACTGTATTTCAAGGTGGACAATTTACTTATGGTTATCCAATTGCTATCCAATATAGGATATCAAAAGCAACTAATGAAACTTTTGAAGTAAGTTTAATTTTAGATAATAATTTAAATAAAACTCTTAACGCACAAGCAGGGACTTATTATTGGACTTTAAATGAAATAGGTATAGGAAACCATACCTTTAGAATAGAAGTTTCGAGTGCTTATGGTGAATTTGAATTTATAGAAGGTTCTTTTGAAGTTATAGCAGGGGACTATAAACCATTATCTATTACAGAAAGTGGGTTATTATATAGATTAAGTGCTTATGGTAGAACTAATCAAGACGAAGATAGAGAATTCCCTGTTGATGATAGTGGAAATGGAGTAATTACAACGCTTCATAATTTCAACTATTTCACAAATGGTTGGATAAACAATGAATTAGTTTGTAATGGTAATGCTTATGTAGAAATAGATTTATACCCATATAGAGAAAATGCTATCTATGGGTCGACAATTGAAATACAATTCTCGGGAATAGATTTAGGGTTTACAGATGCTAGGATATTTGACTATACGGATATAGATACGCCATATAGAGGTGCTTATATAGACTTAGAAGAATCAGAGTTTAAATCATTAGCAAACTCTGGTAAAGTTAATATAGATAAAGAAAGTGAAACAACAGTTACTTTTGTAATAGATAGAAGTAATAAATTTGGTAAAATTTATGTAAATGGTGTTTGTTCAAGAGCATTTGCATTATCAGATAGCGGTAGTGGTACAGGTGCAACAAGAGAAAGTTTTGAACACAAACAAAAAATTTACTTAAATAGTAAAAAAGGTAAAGAATGTTTTGGTGCTTGTAAAATTAAAGATATAAGGGTTTATAATAGAACTTTAAGCGCAGACGAAATAGTTAAAAACTATATAGCACAAGAGAGAGACATGGAAAAACAAGAAAAGCTATATAAATTTAATTATGAAAACACTACATTGCCTGTTATAAGAATGTACGGAGATACAAAAAATATGACACTTGAAACTCCTGTTACAATGAGAATCAAGTATACGTCTCCAAATGAAGATTTATATGGTCAATCTTTTGATTTACCTTATTGTCAAGTCAACTGGCAAGGGACTTCTTCTTTACAATATGTTCTTAAAAACTTTACAGCAAGACTTAAAGATGAGAGTATGGCGGATTATATGTATACACCTTATGTAAATGGTGTATTAGAAAATGTATTCTGTTTCAAAGCTGACTATATGGAATCTACACACAGTAGAAACGTTGGTATAGCTAAATTTGTTAATGAATGTTTATATGATTCTAAGAATCCAATGCAATTAAAAGACCCAAAAATAAGAAATACAATCACAGGCTTCCCTTGTTTAATGTATATAAATGATGAGTTACAAGGGGTATATAACTTCAACTTAGACCGTTATTCAACTTATTCATATGGATATGATGATAAAAACTGTTTAGTTTATGAAGTTTCTGCCAACTCTGATACAACAGCAGGTGCATTCTTTAGATGGTCAGAAGATAGTGGAAAAGCAGAATTAGATTATTATAAATCAGACTTTGAATGTGTCTATCCTCCTAGTAGATTGACAAATGACAATATGTCTGAACTTAAAAGACTTATTGAATGGGTAGATAGTTCTTCGGATGAAGACTTTAAAGATAACATTGGAAGATATTTCAATTTAGAATATTTATTAAGATACTATCTGTTTGTTCTAGTGTTCGGTGCTGTCGATTCACTAGGTAAAAATATGAAACTTGCAACATGGGACGGATTAATTTGGTATCCACAAGTATACGACGCCGATACAACGATAGGATTAGACAATACAGGGTTCTTAAAATTCGGTACGGATATAGAAATGGGAGACGTAGGAGTATTCAATACAACAGGCTCCAGATTATGGCAAAAGGTTGTATTGTTATTCCAAAATGAATTAAAACAACAATATGCATTAATGAGACAAGGAAGATTTACAGTAGACAATATAATGAAATATTTATATGGTGAACAAATTTCTCAAATACCTGCAACTTATTATAATCAAGATATGCAAACTAAATATTTAGATTTTGGTTCTTCTTATCTATATGCTTTACATGGTAACGGAGAACAACATATAAGAAAATGGATAAGAGAAAGATTAGTATATGTTGATTCCTTATTAGGCTATATGGTTGATTTCGATAAAGATAAAATTACTTTACGTTCTAGTAAACTTGGATATGTTTATCTTGATATAGAAACTTATATACCAATGTATGTATCAGTTAAATGGAGAGATGAAGCAAATAATACTGGTATGCAAACAAAAAGGGTTGGTAAAGGCGAAAAAGTTCGTTTTGAATATAATATGCCAACAGCAACAGACCAAGAGATTCTAGTATATGCAGGATATTATTTGAAAAAACTAGGTAACGTTTCAAACTTAGAACCGACTTCAATGCTTATAGCTAATGCAAGTAGGCTAACCGAAATAGAATGTCATTCTCCTAACTTAATAAATACCGATTTATCTGAATGTAAATTATTACAAAGAATAGATTTAAGTGATAGTACGGCTTTAGGAACTGGTCTCGGGGCACAACCTATTCTTAATATACAGAATTGTCAATATTTAAAATATTGTAATTGTTATAATACGCAATTGACGGCGATTTACACTATGGCGGCAGGGGGTAACTTAGAAGAAATTTATTATCCCGAATCGACACAAGTAATTCAATTACAAAATCAAACTTATCTTCATACGGTTGGTATTCCTTATGATGAAGAAAATTCAGTAGCCTGTGAAAATCTTGCACAAGTTACAATGGAAAATTGTAAAAACGTTAAGTATATTCAATATCCGTTTAAAGAGGGAGAACCGTTAAACTTCCGTTCATTTAAATATGTTCAAAATATGAATATAGTAAATTCATTAGATGGATTAAGAGCAATGAGTTTCGAGGGATTTGAAAGGTTACAATCGGTTAATCTAGCTTCTCTATATAACTTAGAATCATTAAGCTTTGATGATATGCTATTGGTAGATTCTACTACTTCAACTATTAATAATATAACACTTTCGGATTGTCCTTTAATAGATATAATAAGTTTCAATGTAAGTAGCGATGATTATAAGGTTGCATTTAGAGAAGGTTGTAGACTGGATTTAGGAGGTATGCAATCAGTTGTAACTATAGAAAGTAACTATGCGGTAAAAGGATTAGACACATTAATAATTCCAACATCCGTAAAAGAATTAAAATTCACAAATGAATACGGAGAAGGAGTAAATGAACTTAAACGAATTTTATCCGCAACTTCACCTTATATAGCAGATGAATCATTTGAAGGAATAGATTTAATTGATATAAATTTAACTTTTATAGATATGGCTTGTCTAGGAATAACAAATGCGGTGAATTTCCATTTGGCTCCAACTTATCAAAATCCTCATTTTAATACCTATAGAGATGGTATTAATCAACCATATTTTAGACCAAGTGGTTCATTAGATTTAAGCAACTATGAGGGCGATATGGTTGCAATGTTTAAAGGATTAGATTTAACTAAGTTCCCGATAACTATTAATAAAGAAAGTTTTTCAAATAAGAGTATAGCAAGTTTATTTGAGGGAGCATATTTTGAAGACGAGGCTTTTGTAAAAGAAATAGTTACAAAATTCCCGAGCGCTGAAATATTAGATTATATATTTAAAGATACTCCTATCACAGATGCATCCGATATATTATTCCCATTATTTAAATTCTCTTTAATGGGTGGATTTATGGGTAGTAAACTTCAAGAAGACTTCGAAGTACCTGCATGGGTATCAAATTTAACTGATTGCTTTAGAGGTTGTTTAGAAATGACTTCTATTAGAAGTTTATGGAATAGAACTTATGTATATCAATTAGAACATGATGATTGTTATAGGGATTGTATAAATATAGAATTCATTGATGGTAGAAGTGGTAGTATTCTTAATGTCCCTGTTAAGTGGGGAGGTAATGAATTTAATAATCAAAACCATGGTATATATTTAGTACAAATACCTATGAATAATTTCTCATTGGTTTTAGGAGACTTAATAGAAGAGGGAACTGTTGAATGGGGAGATACAGAAGGTCACGTTTATACTAGGGGTGAAAATAGCCATAAATATGCTAAATCGGGTCTATATACTATAACAGGTAAAATATATCCTAATGCAATAGATACTAATCCGCATCCTACATTAACGCAAACACTTTTAAATGTACAAAAATTACCTACTACTATTGATTCTTATAAAAATATGTTTAATGGTTGTCAAATTTTAAGTGCGCTTAATTCATCCGACGTAGATACTTCACGTATAGTAAATATGGATAGTATGATGAAAAATTGCACAAGTTTAACAACTGCACCTTCTTTTGATTATTCTAGTGTTATGTCTGCAAGAGAAATGTTTAAAGGTTGTACGAATCTTCTATCTCTTTCTTTTGAAAATTTAAGTAATGCTAATATGGATTGTACGGATATAATAGATGGTTGTATCAACTTATTAACATTAGAATTCACAGGAAGAATCAATAAAAATGTTGCTAGAAGTATCATAGACATATTAAATAATTATATACTTGAAAATACTATTACTACTTCGGAATTAAATTCAGAATTATATACACTTAATGAAACTATGAGTGCTTATATGTTAAGAAATAATGAACTTACGGATAATCTAAATAATGAAATGTCTATGATGAATAATGAAATGTCTATGATGAATAATGAAATAAATAATCAAAATG
>JAZOWO010000057.1:0-8577 GCA_045659265.1 Clostridia bacterium
AGTAGAATGACACAGGCTCTTTATGCTTGGCTTCCTTATTTCAAAAACGAAATTTACTAGGTAGAGAATACGTATCAAACAAGAATGAACCTTGCTCCGCTTTCGCTTTTGAATATTCCGAATTCACTTGACCCCAATGCACCTTGGGAGCTGATACGTCAGGCGCATGCCGAGCATGATATAGTGAAAGAATATTTCTATTCTGATTATTTAAATTTCTTATTAATTTATTTCTGTATATCCATCACCAGTATCTACTTCAGGATCTGAAGCTAGTTTTACATTTTTTCCTGCTGATGTTGCTGCATATAGTCTTAGTTTTTCTTCTACACATTTACCAGAAAGTATTATTAACTCGTCTGTTCCACCAAAACAGCTATCATATTTTTCTATCTTGTTAGAATCTATTTTTAAGTTTCCGGCCATCTTTTTACATCCATCATACATACAAGTTATATCTTCTACATTTTCTGGAATTTTAACTGGGCTAAGTAACTCTGAACATTTTTCAAATGTTTTAACTAATGTTGTTACTCCAGTTGGTAAAACAGATGCTGTTTTCATCGCACTACATCCACTAAATGTATTAGTCATGTTTTTTACACCGTTTGGTATCTTAGGAGCGTATTTAAGACTTGAGCAATAACTAAATGCAAATGACATATCTTTAGCATTAACAGATATTTTAGGTGCATCTGCTATAAGTAAGCAGTTAGCATATGTGTATGTTACCATAGTAACCGGAACTCCAAATATTTCATCTTCCATATCTGCTACTAGCTCATATTCTGTGTTTAATACTTGAACACCCCATTCAGGTTTAGCTTCATTTTCATTAAATACAACCCATTCATCTTTTACAAAACGTTTATTACATACATACATATACTCGTTGTATATAACTATATCTCCTGTTTTTGGTTTTCCTGCTTTTAATCCATCAACTGTAGAACCATTTACCAGTTTAACCTTCATTCCAGGATATTTTGGCTTCTCTACATTATATGTGTATGGAGTTTCTTGTATTTGTAGTATATCTGTACCTATTTTAAGTGTTTTTCCATCCATTGAAACAGTTGCGTATACACCACCTTCATATATGATTCTATGGTCATCACAATCTGTTCTTATTTGTAATTCTTTAGTTCCTGTTTCTTGTACAATAGTTAACTTGTCCGCAGCACTTAATGCTACCATAGCTTGCATTTCTTCTAAAACTCCAGCATAAACATATTCTCTAAATATACCATGGTCTGGATCATATGTTACAGTAGCTGAATATTTTGGTAATTCTTCTTCATTAATCTCTTCGCCTTCTTCTGGAAGTCTTGTTATAACTATGTCATATCCGTCGGCTGAGAATTGTAATTCATAACCTTCCATTCTTATGAAACGAGTTTCGTATTTTAAGTTTCTTTCATTTTGAAGAGCGTCACACACTAAATAATATTGTGATTCTTCATTTGCAATATATGTATCTGCTGTTCCATCTTCGTGGAAAATTATTGCATATTTAGTATACACACCATCACTATTTGTTATTATTATTTGGTAAGGTACATCAAAGAAAAAACCATATTTATTTAGATTTGCTACTCTATCTACAACCTCAACACCATTAGTAGTTACATTTAATTCATATTGTCTGTAATTTACTTGAGTTAATCTATCTGTTATATATTTTCTGTAATCCGCTTCTGTTGTTGCACCTTTAGATTTTGCTTGACTCCAAAGACTTTCAACCTTTGCTTTAAGTTCATTATATGGTAATGTTTTTACCTTCATAGAATCTAACAACCAAAATATACCTATTCCCGCAAGTATAAGAGCTATAACGCCTATTACCGCAAGTTTCTTAAAAGATTCTCTATCTATGCCGTATTCTTTCTCTAGTTTCTTATAAAATTCTTCCATTCTTCCACCTCTTGTTTAGTTAATTCTATATCATTTTATATTTTATTTCAACTGTATTTTAATATATATTTTCACTTTAAAAGGTTAGAGACCTTAGAAATTAATCTAAGGCCTCGGGAGAGGGGGGAGGGATAAGGTGGGATGGGAAAATATATATATATAAACTTTGCAAACTCTTATTTAATTATGGGAGAATATCAAATAAGAACTCGCAAAGGTTGTTGTCTCAACCTATCTTCTTTGTACCAACTTGCGTCAGTTTCCTCTGTTAATGGCATAATGCCAGACATAACTTATATACAACTTGCCTATTAAGGCTACTTTTAATTTTTCGTACGCAATTTATTATAGCATATATAAAAAATATAAGTCAACTACTTTTTACAATTATTTTTATTTTTTCTGCATTTACTTTAAATTCGTCAGTTAAAAGTTTTTCTATCATTGCAATTTCTGCTTTTGTAGGTTCTTTTTTACTTCCTATCATTACATTATATGAGTCACCATTTGGAATTATTACAACTTCTTCTATCCCTTTTAATTTAATCATATCCTCTACTATTTTGATTAAATTTTTCTTTTTTATTATCTCATCTAGTTTTTCATTATATATTTTAACTTCACTATTACTAACATTTATGCTAATAAGTTCTTTATATGTACTTTCTAATTCAGAAAACATATTATCTCTTGACGATTTAAATGAACCTAAACTTTTTTCGTTATTATCTTTATCTTGATACAAATTTTCATCTTTATCTACGAACGTCTCTAGATATACATTTACATTTTTATTGCTATCTACCTTTACCGTATTCCCTAAATTTTCTTCTCTTTTAGGATCATATCTGTAATTAATATATCCAGCAATCATAACCATACAAGCTAATGATAACATCAACATTTGATTTCTTTTTAATATTTTCATACATTCTCCTTAATTTATAAATATTTGTATTTTGTGTATTGGAACGCTTGTAGCAAAAGATATTGCCTCTTTAATATCTTCGCTAACACCTTCTGTTACATTTCCGCTAACAACTACTATTGCTCCAACTGCAGCAGCCGTTTCTTTGCTTTCTACAATAGCAATTTTGCTCCCATCTTTAGATTCATAAGCAACCGTTTTTTCGGTAGTTATCTTAGTACTTTCTTTAACATTTTCTTTTACAGTATTAGTGTCCTCTTTTACATCATACACTGGTATTATCCTTTCAGTCGTAGAATAGCTAATCATAACGTCAGCCGACTCTACTCCATCTATTTTAGATATTATATTAGATAGTTTCTTTTCTAAATCATATCCGTCATTAAGTAACATATTATTTCCATTATTATTTGAAATATTAGAACTTAATACTTGCTTTTCTTCAGCATCAAAAATATATCCTGTTGATAACAAAATCACAATCAGCAATATAGCAATCAACACTAAATTACTCATTTTTTTATCTTTATTTAATAATTCTTTTAACTTATCTATCATTTGTTATTCCACCTTTATAATATTTATATAATTTTTCTTTAAGTTATATGTATCCGTAACATATCTTATTATATCTCTTGCATCATCCACATTAGATATATCCATAACATATATATTCACATCTGTTATTAAATATTCATCAGTCAACGAAACATCAACCATTACCACATTAAACTCTTGCTTTTTACAGTTAATATATATATCTTCTTCTATTCTTTTCTTAACACTACTACTTATGCTCTCATTGTTATATAAATTAACATCATATTCTTTAGAGCTATTTGTTATATTAAAGTTTATTTCATCTACTTTTCCAGCTAAAACCTCTAATATGTTCTCTGCTTTTACTACATTAACAATCGGTGTAACAACTAATATTAGTATCACCAACGATATAATAGTAGAAATGTATTTTTTTAGTTTAGTTTCAGGAATTATTAGTTCTAGTAAAATACTAAATACAGAAACATATATTAAGGTTGTTATATATTCTTTCATTCTAAGTTCCTACCGCCTTTCCAATTAAACTAATAGCTAAAGCAATAGTTATTATAAAAGTCACTCCCACTCCAATCATAATACCTGCCAGTTTGTTATATTGTTTTGCAAACATATCTATTATCCCACTTGTTTTACTATCCGTTACCATTAACTCGCTTATTCCACTCATAAAGTTGTATATAGCTCCTATTAATAATATTTTAATTGCTGGCAATAGCAAGACTATAAACATCACAAGCATCCCGATTACCCCTACAGCCTTGCCTATTACTTCTGTAGCTCCCATTACTATTTCTGTACTATCTGATACAAACTTTCCAACTACCGGAACTAAATTCGAAACAGCAGCTTGAGTTGTTTTAACCGTTATTTCATCAACACTTGTAGACACACTAGTTTCCAAACCTAATACTCCTAAAACTATCGTAAACATAATTGAAATTATCCAAACAGCACTACTACTTAAAAAGCTTCCTAACTTATCTAAGTTTACACTTTCTGAAACGCTACTAATTATCTTAAATACCAAGGATATATTCAATAGCGGAAGAACAATGTAACTTATGCTTACTCCCACTAAAGATGTTAAAAACATTATAACCGGCCCTATTATTCCCGATGTCACAACTTCTCCAGTAGCAATCAATATTCCAAGTATTACTGGAGATATTATCTCTGTTATATTAGTTATGCTCGCTATAGTATTCTTAAAAAGTGTTAATATATTTGTATAATTTTTTAATATAATAGATGTAAGAATTAAAAAACTTAATATGTTTATTACTTTATTAATACTTCCTTTTTCTAGTTCTAAACATTTAATTAATCCGAGTAAAACCAATACCATCAAAATTTCTACTGCCGTCTTTAATTCCAACTTAATTTCCTTAAACAACATATTAACAATTGTGTTAAAAAAATTAGAGATTTCTATACCATTGCCTTCAAGCAAATCTTGTTTTACTTCATCTAGATTAACATCTTCTACATATTCTTCTAATGTATTTATGACATCATTTAGTTTGTAATTTTCTATTTCTTTTTGTATAGCATCACTTGTGTTTGCATGTACAAAAAAAATTGTTGTAAATATATGAAAAAGTAATATTGTTAACAAAACTATTCTCTTTAGTTTTTTGTTCATCTACGCTATACTCCCTATTAAAGATACAACATTAGTTATTAGCGGAATTGTAAGCAGTGCTATGCTCACTTTACCCGCAAGTTCTGCTTTAGAAGCAAGTGCTGTGTTTCCGGCATCAACGCATACATTTTTAACTATCTCTACTAAATACGCAATTCCTGTAACTTTAAGCAACAATTCCAAATATGAATGATTTATTCCAGCACCAACTGCTAATTTTTTTAATACAATTACAACATCCCTTATACTTGTAAAAATATTAAGCAAGATACATACACAAGCAGTCAAAACCAGTAGCATTCCAATTTCTTTATTGTTCCTTTCAACTATTAAAGCACCTACTAAAGCAACTAGAACAAAAGCTAGTATTTTGAAAACTTCCACATTACCACCTACAATCCAAATGTTGTTCTTACAGTATCAAAAAGGCCGCTTATTTCTTTTACTACCATCATTAAAACAATAACCAAACCAGTTATACTAATTAACATTGCCTGATCTTCACGTCCTGCTTTAGAAAGTACTTGATTTAATACTGCAACAAGTATTCCAATACCTGCTATCTTAAATAAAATATCTATTCCCATACTTCCTCCTAAATTAATATAATTGCGATTACAAGACCTGTTGCAAGTCCCACCGTTTTATACATTTTAGAATTTTTCTTTTTATTTTCAATCGCATCACAAAGTTCATTTTCAAGAGAAGATATTGTCATATTAATTATTCCTTGTTCACCATCAACATCACTTGTTCCTAGGCTTGTTATTCCTGTAAGAATTATCTGTTTATCATAAGATGTAAGAGAATCTAATCTATCTAATTCATTTAACAATTCACTATTACCTACATTAGATTTAACAAGGAGTAAAGATATGTTTCCTAAAACATCTTTAAGATATGTATTCATTCTTTGTCTAACTATTTCAATTGCGTTTGGAAGAGCATTTAATGAAAATCTGATCTCATTCTCAAGCCCCTTAAAAAGATATATAGCTTCTCTTAATATATGTTCTCGTGTTTCAAACTTTTTGCTTTTATATACACCCACAAATGCACAAATAACAACCAGCATAACTACAGCAAATAATCTAATTATTAACATATTTATCCTCCGAAATTACAAGATAAATATATATTAAGTTTAGAAAAAATATTGTATATTTTTGTATAGCAAAAACAAAAGAAATATATGTTATGGTCGAAAATTAGAAGATAAATCTGTATAAATGTTTTCTATAGTCCCTATTCCTTCATTATTAGATAACAATATAACCCTTGAAATATATCCTTCTTTAACTAAATTAGATATATCTGACATCAATAAATCATTAATGTTTTTACCATGCATAGTAGCAATAAAATTAACACCGCTTATACTCAAATATTTAAGTGCTTCAGCATCAGCTTTAGTTCCAATTTCATCTATACATACAACATCAGGCGCCATACTTCTAACAGCAATTCTTATTCCAACCTCTTTACTTCCACCACTAATTACATCAGTTCTATCTCCTACATCTAAAACAGATTTAGAATCGCACATAGGCGCTATTTCGCCCCTTTCATCTACTATACATACATTATTACCCAAATTACTAATACTTCTTGCTAAATCTCTTAACAATGTCGTCTTTCCACATAATGGCGGAGATAATATAACCGTATTTAATACAGAATTTGAAACTAAAACTTGTTCTAGCACTTTTTCGCTAATCCCAATATGTTCTCTGGCTATACGTATATTCATAGAAGATATGTTTTTTACATTAGTTACTATTCCATCTTTTAATACAAGTTCACCAACTACACCAATTCTATGACCTCCTGTTATTGTAACAAAACCATTATTAATCTCCTGTTGTACAGAATATATACTGTTGGAAGATATGTTTTTTAATATATTAATTAAATCTATCTTTGAAACAATATATGTCAAAACAATTTCCTCTAATCCATAATATAAATATATGTTTTTGCCAACCCTTAATCTTATTTCTGTTAATTCATTTAACCTGCCAGACTCAACAATTAAGGTCTTAATTTGTGTGGGCAAATTATCTAAAACATTATTCACAAAATCACCTAGTAAAATATATAACAAAAAATCATGTGTAAAATGTCGGATTTTGCGTATATCTGGCCATTTTCTTGACATAACAATTATTCGTATGATATAATACAACCAGAAAAAAATTAGTATTCTAATAATTATTTAGAATAAATCTATAAGGAAAGGAAGGTTGCAATGTTAGCGCTTAAAATAATCCTGTATTATTTCGCATGCTTTTGCATAGCGCTCCCACTTTTGTCTAGACTGTTTCAAGTTAACGAAACAGAAAACGAACGGAAGCGCAAAGGCGAATACCCGTGGAAGCTGATGCGAACAGTGTTTATTGCAGGATTAGTAATACTAACTATTGCGGTGGCACTTACGATCTATTGCTAACCCACAACAAAAAGGAACAGTTAAAACTGTTCCTTTTGTGTTTTGTGTTTAATTTATAGCTGTTATTTTATCTGCATATTTTTCCCAATTATCCGCCGTTTTATATTTATCTATAGCAGCGGCAGGCACTCTTATTTCCGAAAGTTGCCACACAGAATAAAATGCATCGTCCCCAAGTTCTGGTGGATTTTCTGATAAAAGTGTAATAGTTGTTAACGCATAGCTATCGCAAAACGCAGCTTCTCCAATGCGTTCAACAGTAGCAGGTAGAGTAATACTTTCTATATCACACATAGCAAATTTATAAGGCTTAATTTCCGTAACCCCACTTGGGACAATAACATTTTTCATCAACTCGCCATTTATATATAATTTTATATTTTGCACATTAACAATAAATTCATTAAAATCAATATTGCACCATTGTTCAAGTGTTCCTTTATAATATATCTCCGAAAGGATACTTTCTCCAAAAGCTATCGTTCCAATATGTGTAATAGAAACAGGAAGTTCAATACTCGTAAATCCACACATATAAAATGCTACATCTCCGATGCTTGTCACAGAATCAGGAATTACGACATCACTCAAATACTCACACATATTGAAAGCCGCAACACCTATAGATGTTACAGAGTTTGGAATTGTAGCACTTCTTAAATTCAAGCAGTCAGCAAATGCTGCCATATCAATGCTTGTCACAGTATCAGGAATAATAACACTTTCAAGATTATCGCAAGCTTGAAACGCATATTCTCCAATTTTAGTTACTACATATTTTGTGCCGTCATCCCCATCAAATGTTTTAGGAATTACTAAAATTTCTCCTTCCTTTCCAGAAAATCCAATTTTATCTCTGTTCTCTGCAGTAATAGTAAATGGTGTATACTCTGAATAATCTTCAACAGCAGAATCATTTTTTAAGTTTACTGTTACACCTTTATCGGACACTTCAATATTGTAATCATCCGTGTAATCTTTTAGTCTATCTAATACATCTTCTTTTAATGTATTTCCCCTCTTACCATCCATATACTCTTCTGTCCATATTAATGAAGCAAGATTTACTATTTGTTGCTTATT
>JAZOWO010000058.1:0-7580 GCA_045659265.1 Clostridia bacterium
AGATGGAACATTTGTAGGAGATGACACATTTACATTAAACGTAAGTGATGCACACTATGAAGAGGGAACAGCTAATATAGTTGTAAAAGGTGGAACATTTACAGGATTCAACCCAGCAGATAACAAAGCTGAAGGAGAAGGTACAAACTTCTTAGCAGCGGGTTATGGAGTAGCATATAATGAAGCAACTAATACATATAAAGTTGCTCCAATAGTAGAATAATTATTAAAACACACTAGGAAACTAGTGTGTTTCTTTTTGCATTTGCCAATAAATACTACTAGAATATATATTAGATTTGTGATATAATGTATTGTGGTTTAGCAGTACATTATATTTTTTATATAAAAACAAATAATATATATGTATATAAGGAGGAACTATGCAAGAAAAACTTACTATTAAAGGTGCAAGAGAAAACAATCTAAAGAATGTAGATTTAGAAGTGCCAAGAAATACTCTAACTGTATTTACTGGACTTTCTGGTAGTGGTAAAACATCTTTAGCTTTTGATACTATATATGCAGAAGGTCAAAGAAGATACGTAGAAAGTTTATCTTCTTATGCAAGACAATTCTTAGGTCTAATGGAAAAACCAGATGTAGATAGCATTGATGGATTATCTCCGGCAATATCTATAGACCAAAAAACTACATCTAAAAACCCTCGTTCTACTGTAGGTACAGTAACAGAGATTTATGATTATCTTCGTCTTCTTTATGCAAGTATAGGTGTACCACATTGCCCTAAATGTGGCAAGAAAATATCTATGCAAACGGTAGATCAAATAGTAGATAGCATAATGGAACTAGAAAAGGGTACTAAGATTCTTGTAATGGCTCCTGTAATTCGTGGTAAAAAAGGTGAACATGCAAAGGTTATAGAGAATGCTATTAAGGAAGGTTTTGTAAGAGCAAGAATAGATGGCAAGTTATATGATCTTGCAGAGGAACTTCCAGAAATAGAAAGAACAAAAGCACATAACATAGAGATTGTTGTAGATAGGATTGTTGTAAATGAGGATATAGAAAAACGTTTAGCAGATTCTGTAGAGTTATGTATGAGACAAGCAGATAATCTTGTTTTAGTTAAAATAGTAGATGGAGAAGAAATGTTATTCTCAGGAAACTATTCTTGCCCAGATTGTAATATATCTATGGAAGAAATAACTCCAAGAATGTTTTCATTCAATACACCATTTGGAGCTTGTCCAAGTTGTACGGGTGTTGGTGAACTACTAATGGTGGATCCTGAAAGAATAGTTTCAGATGAAAATAAAAAGCTAAGTGATCCAACGTTATTTTATGCTTGGGGTGGTAATGGAGTAGACTCTGTAACTTTAATGTATATGAGAGGACTATGTGAACATTATGGTATAGATATAGAGACTAAGTATAGCAAGATACCTGCGAAGTTTAAGGATGTACTTCTTTATGGCTCTAAAGGGGAAATAATATCTTTCAAACACGAGTCAGCAAGATTTAGCAGATCTTTCGAAGGAGAATTTGAAGGTGTTGTAAACATCATTCAAAGAAGATATCATGAAACAACTTCTATGGGCATGAAGACATACTATGAAGGTTTTATGAATACAATTCCTTGTGAAGCATGTCATGGAGCTAGACTTAAAGATACAGTGCTTGCTGTAAAAGTAGGTAAACTAAATATACATGAATTATGTTGCTTACCAATAATTGAAATAAAAGAATATATTAACAACTTAAAGTTAAGCGAAAAGAATAAAATAATATCTGAACAAATATTAAAAGAATTAAATAACAGATTAGGATTTTTAATAGATGTAGGATTAGATTATCTAACACTTGCTAGAAGTGCAGGAACATTATCTGGTGGTGAATCTCAAAGAATTAGGCTAGCTACTCAAATAGGTTCTGGACTTACAGGCGTGTTATACATACTAGATGAACCAAGTATTGGTTTGCATCAAAGAGATAATGAGAAACTATTAGAATCTCTAAAGAAGATGAGAGATATAGGTAATACGTTAATAGTTGTAGAACACGATGAAGATACGATGAGAGCAGCAGATTATATAGTAGACATTGGTCCTGGTGCGGGTGTGCATGGTGGTAATATTGTATTTGCTGGAACACCAGAAGATATACAAAAAGATGAAAATAGTATTACAGGTAAATATTTAAGCGGTAAACTTAAAATAGAAGTACCAGAAAAACGTAGAAAAGGAAATGGCAAAACAATAAATATCGTTAAAGCAGAAGAAAACAACTTAAAGAAGGTGGATGTGGAAATTCCTTTAGGAGTACTTAACTGTGTTACAGGTGTTTCTGGTTCTGGAAAGAGCTCGCTTGTAAATGAAATACTATATAAATATGTAGCACATGAAGTAAACAAAGCAAAAACCAAACCAGGTAAGGTTGGGAAAATAACTGGATTAGAAAATATAGATAGCATAATAAATATAGACCAATCTCCAATAGGAAGAACGCCACGTTCTAACCCTGCAACATATACTGGTATGTTTGATCATATCCGTGACCTTTTTGCTACAACTAATGAAGCTAAACTTAGAGGATACCAAAAAGGTAGATTTAGCTTTAATGTACCTGGTGGTAGATGTGAAGCTTGTTCTGGAGATGGAATAATTAAAATAGAAATGCACTTCTTACCAGATGTATATGTTCCTTGTGAAGTATGTCATGGAAAGAGATATAGTCGTGAAACATTAGAAGTAAAATACAAAGGTAAGAACATTAGTGACGTATTAGATATGACTGTAGAAGAAGCATTAGAATTCTTTAAGAATGTAACGCCAATAAGAAATAAATTAGAAAGATTAAATGATGTTGGACTTGGATATATTAAGCTTGGTCAACCATCAACAACATTATCTGGTGGAGAAGCACAAAGAATTAAACTTGCAACAGAACTTGCTAAACGTTCTACAGGAAGAACATTATACATTCTAGATGAACCAAGTACAGGGCTTCATACAGCTGATGTAGATAGACTAATAAAAATAATAAATAGACTTGTAGACGCAGGAAATACAGCTGTAGTAATAGAACATAATTTAGATATAATTAAATGTGCAGACCACATAATAGATTTAGGACCTGAAGGTGGAAATCAAGGTGGTAATATAGTTGTAACAGGAACACCAGAAGAAGTAGCTAAATGCAAAGAAAGCTATACAGGTAAGTTCTTGAAGAAAATGCTAGAGAATAAATAAAGCAAATGATATAATAGAAAGAAGATAGCAATATCTTCTTTTTTCTTGTAAAAATAGCTAAAATATGTTAAAATATATTATGTAAATAGTTTTGGAGGTATTTTATGGCAAAACAACAAAAACAAATGGTGTATTTTAATGCTGTAAGACAAATTGAAACAATAACAATTAAATATAACGACAAATTAGATGGAGATTTTGTCGATGATGTTTGTACATATATAAAAGAGGTTTCTAAAAAGATGCCAAGAGTGGATCTTAAGAACCCAAGAGAGGTGTATACAGTAACTGTTTTCGTATACCCTAGTGTTAAGATGTTTAACCAAATATTTAACGGAGTAATTGAAAAAAGATATTACCAAAGAAGACGTTCTTTACAAGATTTATATGTTGTAAGAGATGAAGGCGGAAACATCCATATAGCATCTCCAAGAGGGCGTGGTACAGAACAAGCGGAAGCATTTAAGAGAATACTTGTTATGAATGTTCTTGGTGAATATATGAACGAACAAGATAAACAAACTGCAGATAGAATGTTAAGAGCTTCTATGGTTAAAAAGAAAGAAGAGCAAGAAATAGAAGAAGTAGAAGAACCTGTTGAAGAAGAAATTGAACCAGAAGTAGTTGAAGAGGAAGAAGTTTCTGAAGAAGAAATGGATGAATTAATAATGCTAGAAGATGAAATGGCAGATATAGATGCTGAAGAAGGAACTTTAGATGCTGACGTTGAAGAAGATGATGTTCATGAAATTTCAGAAGAAGATATAGTTCCTGGAAGTGTAGTTCAAGCAAGACAATGGTTAAGCTTAGGATGGATGGGATACTTAAGTGGTAGACTTAATAGCGAAAAAGAAGTGAGATATTTTGCAGAACACATCTCGGCTAACGGTGTTAAAAAGTTAGGCAAGTTAAAAGATACTGGCTGGTATGAAAGATATAACTATTCTCAAGAATATTCAATAGCTATAGTAGAATATATTGTTTCTACATATGGTGTAAGAACATTCAAAAAATTCTACGAAGATCCAACAGATTATGAACATACACTTGGAACAAATAAAAAAGCTTTTGAAGCTAGAGTTAAAGCATATATTTATGGAAAATATGGTCCAAATAGAATGAAGGAAGAAGTAGAAGAAAAAGCAGATGAAGAACTAAGTGTTACAGAAGTTAGAATGGATAGAAATGGTGGCGCAACAATTACTGAACTTCAAATTGAGCAAGAACCACCAGTTTTAGAAATAATGTAATAAATTAATTAATAAATAAAGTGATGAACGAATTAATAAAAAGAGGCTTAGCCTCTTTTTATGTTGTCTTTTTATTCTAAACTAGACAAAATAAAAGAAAAGTTGTATAATACTAATTGCAAGTATTTCTGACAGTCGCGTAAGCTAGTCTTGCGAGGAAAGTCCGGGCACCTCAAGGTAGTAATGGTAGATAACGTCTACTGGGAGTGATCCTAAGGAAAGTGCAACAGAAAATAACCGCCGTAAGGTAAGGGTGAAAAAGTGAGGTAAGAGCTCACTGATTTGTATGGTGACATACGAGTGGTGTAAACCCCATTTGGTGCAACACAGATAGAGAAGATTAAGGTTACCTTGCCGCCTTCTCGAAATGTGGCTAGAGGTGTATAGTAATATACATCCCAGATTAATGGCTGTCTAAAACAGAACCCGGCTTATGAAATGCTTGCAAATATTTGTTGTATGTTTATACATGCAACTTTTTTTGTAACCAAAATGTAATAAAAAAAGTGTTGTAAAAAATAATAATATACAGTAATATATATTATATATAATAGGTGATAACTAATGAAACAAAGAAAAATGACAAAGAAACAACACAAGGAAAATGTAAGTATAATAACCTTTGGTATGATAGTCCTAACAGTAGGAATAACTCTTACAGCTCTTATAGTGAGTGTAGAAAACAGAGTGGCATTTTTAAGTAGATCAAGTGAAACTAATAATAGTTTGGCTATGCCAAACGAAATGGCAAAAGGTATAGATGTAGAAGTAGCTTCTTCAGTAGCTACAAACGCAGGCAATGTATCATTAAACGTTAAAACTAATTCTACAAACCCTAAAAGTTTCAAAGAATATAGATACTATATTAAAGAAAGTACAAATGATATATATGTTTTAGATGCAATAAAGGTAGAAGAACAACATGCATATGCCAAATTAGATCCTAACACAATTTATGATGTTAAGGTTGAGGCAGTAAGTCATAGTGGCTCTACAATGACATCTACTACTTCTAGTGTAACTCCGATATTTGACTAATAAGAAATATATCCTTGACAACTAACTTAAAAAATAGTATACTTATTTTGTTAAATGCGATGACAAGGGAAGAGTAATAAACTAAACTAGTCAATAGAGAATAACACCTAGGCTGGAAGTGTTAGACTAGAATTTATGAAAGACACCCTATGAGCAGACTTATGAAAAGTAAGTACGTGTAATGCACGTTAAAGATAAAGAGAAGTAAATAGGGTGGCACCACGAAAGAATATATCTCTCGTCCCTAATATGTTTAGCATATTAGAGGCGGGAGCATTTTTATATCCATTATGCGTAAACATATTAAATATTTATTATAATTTATATATACATATTAAAAGGAGGAAAGAAAGATGTCTGAATTAATTACAGGACAAAAAAGAAGTGCAAGATGCACAGAGTTTACTGAAGCCGATGTTGGTAAAAACGTAACAGTTATGGGTTGGGTAGACACAAGAAGAGATATGGGTAAAATCATATTCGTAGATTTAAGAGATAGAAGCGGAATAATCCAAGTAGTTATAGACGATAGAGTGTCAGCTGAAGATTTTGAAAAAGCAAGTCATATTAAAAACGAATATGTAATATCTGTAGAAGGTGTGGTTAATAAAAGAGATGATTCAAAAGTTAACCCTAAATTAAAAACAGGAACAATAGAAGTTATTGCTAAAACTGTTAGAATACTTTCAGAATGCGATACTTTACCATTCCAAATTGAAGAAGCAGATCAAGTAGGAGATCAAACAAGACTTAAATATAGATATCTAGATTTAAGAAGCAAATCAATGCAAAGAAACTTAAAATTAAAAAGTGATATTTGCCACATTACAAGAAACTTCTTCCATGATGAAGGATTTATTGAAGTTGAAACTCCAATGTTAAATAAATCTACACCAGAAGGAGCAAGAGACTATCTTGTACCAAGTAGAGTAAATCCGGGAATGTTCTATGCATTACCTCAATCTCCACAATTATTTAAACAAATATTAATGTTATCTGGATACGATAGATATATCCAAATAGCTAGATGTTTTAGAGATGAGGACTTAAGAGCAGACAGACAACCAGAATTTACACAAATAGATATGGAATTATCTTTTGTTGATGAAGATGATGTAATCGATGTAAATGAAAGATACTTAAAGAAAATATTCAAAGAAATTAAAGCTATAGATATTGAAACTCCATTCATGAGAATGCCTTATGATGAAGCAATGAGAAGATTTGGTTCAGATAAGCCAGACTTAAGATTTGGTATGGAACTTACAGATATGTCAGATATATTTGCAGGTTGCGAATTCAAAGTGTTTGCAGATACTATAGCTAAAGGTGGAAGCGTTAGAACAATAACAGTTCCAGGTGCAGCAAACTATACTAGAAAACAAATTGATGAATTAATAGAATTTGTTAAAATATATAAAGCAAAAGGTCTTGCATCATTTGCTATTGAAAACGGAGAATACAAATCTAACATATTACGTTTCATGTCTGAAGATATAATAGCTAAAGTTGTTGAAAGAGCAAACGCTAAAGAAGGTGACTTAGTATTATTCGTAGCAGACACTAACGAAGTTGTATTTGCAGCTTTAGGTGCATTAAGATGCGAAATGGCTAAGAGATTAAATCTAATAAACAAAGATGAATACAAATTCTTATGGGTAGTAGATTTCCCAATGTTCGAATGGGATGAAGAAAATAACAGATGTAAAGCTGTTCACCATCCATTCACAGCACCTAAGGATGAAGATCTAGCATTTATGGAAGAAAGACCATTAGATGTTAAAGCTAAAGCTTATGATATCGTATTAAACGGTACAGAACTTGGTGGAGGAAGTATTAGAATTCACTCAAGAGAAGTTCAAAGAAGAGTATTTAATCTACTTGGATTTACAGATGAACAAGCTCAAGCTAGATTTGGTTTCTTATTAGATGCATTTAAATATGGTGTACCACCTCATGGCGGTTTAGCATATGGTCTAGACAGACTTGTAATGTTAGTTTTAGGATTAGATACAATACGTGATACAATTGCATTCCCTAAAGATAAGAGCGCAAGTTGTCAAATGTCTGAAGCTCCAAA
>JAZOWO010000059.1:0-50657 GCA_045659265.1 Clostridia bacterium
TAAGGAATTAATAGGAGATAATATAAAGATAACAACAATAGGGAACAAATATATATACTTAGAGGGTAAGCATAAAATAGCAGATTATTATGCTAGTTATATAAGAATAATAACTAAAAAGTATGGGTTTACTATCTCTGGAAAAGAATTAGAAATAAAAGAGATGGGAAACGATGAACTTGTTATAGAAGGATGTATTTCTAATATAGAATATGAAAAAAGAGGAATAGATGAAGATTAGTAGAATAGGTAAAAATATAAAAGCGGTAGTTACAGTAGAAGTTGAGGGTTTCTTTGTAGAAAGATTAATAAATCTATTAAAGAACAATGGAATAGAAGTATGGGATGTAAAGATATTAGGAATAGGAGATATATCTTTTAACATAGAATCTAAAAACTTCAAAAGAATATTACCATTTGTTAAGAAGAGTAAGTGTAAAGCTAAAGTAATTTCTAAAAAAGGAATATATTTTGATGTGTTTAAATACAGGAAAAGAAGAATTGCGTTATATATGCTAATTGTAGTATCTATAGTATATGTACTTGCATCTAGCTTTATATGGCATATAGAAATAGAAGGTAACGAGAGAATAAATATTAAAAGTATAAATAAGCTTTTGGAAGAATATAAAATGGTACCGGGAACATTAAAGAAGAAGATTTCAAAAGGTAATTTATCGGATTATTTGAGAGCTAATATTTATGATGCGGCTTGGGTAGGAGTAGATATTATAGGAACTACTATGAAAATAACAATAAAAGAAAAGGTAATATCTAAAGAAGAGGATAGAAGTGTAAAAGGCGATATAATATCTGTTAAAGATGCGGTTGTTACAAGAATAGTTGCTTCAACAGGAACGGCAATGTATAAAGAGGGGAGCTTTGTAAAGAGTGGAGATGTTTTAATTGCTGGTGTAGATAAAAATGCAATAGCAGGAGAAACTAGAGTTCATGCTAGCGGTGTTGTAAGAGGGATAGTAGAGTATACTTTTAGTAAAGAATATAAGCAAAAAAATATTATTAAAGAAAAGACCGGTAAATCAATGTTTGGCATAGGAGTCGGTATAAATAATAAAGAATTTGTATTAAAATGTTTGCCAAAAAAATATAAATATGATATAACTAGTAAAGTCAAAATGTTTCGCTTTTTAGGAGCAAACGTTTCAATTATTTTTAATACATATGAAGAATATATCTTAAGAGATATCGTAAATACAAAGGATAGCCTCATCATACAGGGTGAGCAAGAACTAGACCTATTTTTAAACCAGATACTAACAAGTGGTAGTAATGTTAAAGATAAGAATGTAGAAATTGAAAATACAAATGATGGTATAATATACAAAGTAACGGTAAGCGTCGAGGAAAATATAGGGGAATTTTTAGAGACAGGGGAAAAGTGATATGGGAATAAGTATAGATTATTATACAAATTATGAAGTTAAGGAAATGATCGAAAAATATAACAAGTTTATAGAAACATATAAGTTAGCAATAGATAAACTTGTTGCAAAAGCCTTTAAGTTAGAAGGCTTTAATTTACCTAATGTATACATTGGTATTGGTGTAGTAACAGAGGAAGAAATTAAACAAATAAATAATGAATATAGAAAAGTGGACGCTCCAACAGACGTCCTATCTTTCCCTATATTTACAAGAGAAGAATTAGCTAAAATGAAAGCGGACAAGTGTGACACTGAAATGTCTATTGGAGACATAGTACTTTGTATGGATGTTATAGAAAGACATGCTGTAGAGTATGGTACAGGCTTTAATAGAGAAATGTTATACATGATAGTACATGGTATTTGTCATCTTTTAGGCTATGATCACGAAATACCTGAAGAGAAAAAGGAAATGAGAGTCCTTGAAGAAAAAATATTAGAAGGATGTGAAGTATAGTTTGGACGAAAAGCTAAAAGATAAGAATTTAGATGAAAATTTAGATAATGTGCATAAGAACAAAACATGGTTTTCTGCAACTAAAAATGCATTAAACGGAATAATACATGCGTTCAAGACTGAAAGAAATTTAAGAATAGATTATCTTATAGGTGCATTGGTTTTCTTTATAAGTTTGTTTTTTGATTTTACAAAAGTAGAACTTATATGCTTAGTAATAACTATTGGTTTTGTTATATTTGCTGAGATGATAAATTCAGTTGTAGAATATGTAGTAAACTTAATAACAACAGAATATAATCTTGATGCAAAAGCAGCCAAAGATATAGCTGCTGGTGGAGTGCTCATTGCAAGTACAATATCTGTAATAGTAGCATATTTGTTATTTATAGATAAACTTAAAGTTGCATCAACCGAATTGTTACATGCGGTATTAAGTACAAGATCACATATAACAGTAGCAATACTATTTACAGTTGTATTATTAGTTGCAATACTTAAAGGTATCTTTACTAAAAAAGGTGAAAGAAACTATGTAAAATCTTTCCCAAGCGCAAGAGTAATGATAAGCTTTGCTTTAGCTACATATCTTTTAGTAATAACAGAGAGTTTACTTGTTGGTGGAGTGGCATTTGTACTTAGTGTAATGGTTTCTTCATTAAAAAGGGAAAATGATAAAACTACAATACTACAGGTAGTACTTAGTGCTGCTTTAGGAGTTCTTGTTGTACTTGCTTTATACCAATTAACAAAATTAACTCCGCATATTGCAGATTTAACATTTAAATTATGGTAAAAATAATTAATAAAAGTAACAAAATAAGTAATAATAAAAGATCTTACATAAGTAAGATCTTTTTTGCATATATTGTACAAGGTGGTTAGATGAAAAGATTTGTCATTTCTTTAGCGATATTAATATTAGTATTTGTACTTTTTGTGTTACTTAATGAAATTAGATACTTGCTAATTTAATAATTATCATATAAAATAACACTAAATTAAGGTGATTATATGAAAAAAGGAATAACATTAATTAATCTAACAATAGTAATATTATTACTTGCTCTTATATCCGGTATGGTGGTATATGAGGGTAGTGATGCTATTGCTACTACCAATAAAACAAAGTTTGCAATAGAGATATTAGATGTGCAAACAAAAGTAGACAATTATTATATAGAAAATGGGAAATATCCAAGTGTAGCCCAAGTAGTATTTGATATATCTAAATTTAAAGAAGAAGAAAAGACACAAATTGTTGGCGAAACAGTATCAGGTAACAATATAACGCTATATAGTATAGATTTAGATTTATTAGGAATAAAAAATACACTTTATGGCAATAATAAAAATAGCAAAGATATTTATGCGGTTTCTGAAACAACAGGTAAGGTGTATTATATCAACGGAATTAAGTTTAACAAGGTTAAGTATTATACATTAACAGATGCGCTTTATTCTGGAATGAGTACAAGTATACTTCCTAAAAACTATAAAGAAGTTAGAAAAGAAGAAATTGTATTTAGAGTAAATAGATTAGAAGTAGGAAAAGAAGCAGTAACAGTAGATGTTATGGTACCAAATACTGCAACTGGAATAACTGTTACAGCAACTAACTCTATAACAGTAGCAAGTGCGGTGACAGAAGGCAAATATAAAAAGTATTCAGTAAATGCAAGCAAGGTAACAAGAAATTATGCCGTTACAGTAAAATATACGTTAGATGGTACAGCCAAAACAGTAACATACACGGTGAATAATGTTGATATATCGGGGCCTGGTTCATCTATATCTATGGTAAAATATAGTGGATATACAGTAATAAAAATTGAGCCTAATCATCCAGAACAAGTTGCAAAAATAAAAATAGATAAAGGAAATCTAACTGAAGACTATTTCTCTAAATATGGAAAGAATGTAGAGAACAATGAATACACGTGTTATACAGCAGGAACATATACGGTGTATTTAGAAGATTTATTGGGCAATACGACTATTTCTTTATTAAATGTAACTATAATATAAATGTGTTATATAATGTTAATTAATAAAAACACTTTAAAAATAAGTTAAAGAGTGTTAAAATAATAATTGTTGAAAGGTGGTACATATATGGAAAATAAAAACGAAATTAAAGAGGAAGTTTTAGATACAGCTTCAGAAGTTGAAATAGCAAGTAATTTAACAATATCTGAAGATGTTATAGGAATAATAGCAGGTCTTGCTGCTGCAGAAGTTGAAGGTGTTTCTGGAATGACACTTGGCTTTGTCGATGGAATAAATCAAATCATAGGAAGCAATAAAAAATATGCTAAAGGTGTTAAAGTAGAATTAGAAGGTAACGAAGTAGTTATAAATTTATATGTTATAGTTAAATATGGTGTTAAAATACCAGAAGTTGCATTCTCTATTCAAACATCAGTAAAGAATTCTGTTGAAGGAATGACTGGTCTTAAAGTTAAATCTGTAAATATAAATGTACATGGTGTAACTTTTGATAACGACAAGAAAAAAGATAAAAATGAAGATGAAGAATAATATAAAATAGCGATGAAAATAACAGGGATTAAACCTGTTATTTTTTATTTAAATTACATGTAAAGACTGCCAAAAAGTTAAAATATTAAATATAAATTCGACTAATGTTACAATAAAATTACAAACAAATAACAAATAAAATACAAATGCTTAAGTTGGGCTAAAATTGTTGATTTGGTATAACCTATGTGTTAAATTATTTATAGAGATTTTATCTGCAAAGTAGGGTATAAACAATGCGGAAGAAAGAGATACAGAAGGAGAAAGTATGGGAGCTTGTTTAGGAGTCTATATAGGCGAAAAAATAATAAAATATGCGAAACTTGAACAAGATGAAAAAACTAAAAGAATTAGTTTGAATTCATATGGCACTAAGTATGTATGGGGTAAGAAGGAAGATGAAATACTTGATCTTATCGCGCAAACAGGTAGTGACAATGGTAAGATATGCCTAAATACAGAAAATACCTATAAACTTGAGACAGAAGTATTAAGACAATTAAAAAAATCTGACGTTCAAAGTGTTATAGCGCTTGAGGTTTCTGACAGCACTATACAAAGAGGAATAAATGAGAAGACTGTTGAACATAGATATACACTTATAGATTCTAAGGTGTCAGCGGCAAATACTCATGCTATTATTGAAGTAGCAAACAAATCAGATATTACAAAATATTCAGAAAATGAAAAAATAAAGAATTTAGCTGGTATATATCCAGTTGAACACTTAATAAACAGAATTACAACACAGCCAAATAATTATATATTGCTAAATGTTGATGAAGAAACAACGATGATATTTGTTTCTAACAACGTGCCTGTAATGTCTAGAAAAATAGATGTTAGCATGAAATCAATATTAGACACTTTGGCTATTCAAGAAGGATCTTATGCAAAGGGTTGCGATGTGTGTAGAACAATAAACGTTCTTTCAGATGATAGCTTGGATTACAAGCTTGAATCAGTAATAGAACCAGTAATTCAAGATTTATTAAACAGAGTTGGTAAAGCTATTGAAGAAACAAATTTCCAATGTGGAAAGATAATGCTAAATGGTCTTATCAATATGTTTATAAACATAGAAGTTCTATTTGAACAATTCTTTGGAATAGACACTGAAAAATTAAAACCAATGTTTTTAAATCTAGATGAGTCAACTGTAAATATGGCAGAAGTTATAGAAACAAACGAAGCCATAGCACTTGCTTATGAAGGTTTAACTGGAGCTAAAAAAGAACTTAACTTCTATGCAGCGCCAGAACAAGCAGCAACTACTGCTAAATTACCAATAGATATAAAAACAATGTTCTCTAAACCAAAACCAGGCGAACATAAACCAGCGTTTGTAATGCCAATGTTAAATATAGACAAGCCAAAGGTAGAGAAAACATTATTATTTGCAAATTTAACTGCAGCATCATTGCTAGTATGTTATTTAGTGTTTAGTGTAATATACGCTAAAGAGCTAGATGCAATGCAAACTACTTTAAATCAAAATATTAGTCATATGCACGTAGATATAAGTAAAGTAAAAGCTGACACAAAATACATTAATGATGTTAAAGCAAAATACACAACATATAACAATTATATTTCTTCTATGGTAACAAAAATCAAAGAAGGAAAAATAGGAAAGTATTCAACATACAATGTTGCAAACTTTATGCAAAAAATTGCAAAATACATACCAACAAATGTTGAACTAGTATCAATTGCTTCAAATGATAATAAATCAGTAGTGATTGTAGCAAGATCAAAATCATACTCTGAGTTAGGATACTTTGTATCACAACTTAAATTAAAAGGAGTATTAGATAATGTTAAAACTGGCAATGTAGAACATGGTAATTACATAACAGTTACGATTGGCGGTGATTTGCCATGATAAAAGAATATAAAAAAATATTAATAATGTCAGTTGTATTGCTAATACTAGTAATATGTATAGTAGTTGTATTTACTACTGATGTTTCAATGGCTGGTATAAAGAGTGGTTCAATATTTACTATCTCTGAAGGAAAAAACAACTTAAATAGTTTGTTAGAAAAAGAAAGTGAAGTAAAAGCAGAACATCAATCAGCATTAGATAGTTTAGAACAAGCTAAAAATACTTATGAAACTGAAAAGAAAAAGTTTGATAATATAGATCAAGCAACAGTCGATTTAGTAAAAGAAGCAACAAAAG
The DNA here is from genome assembly GCA_045659265.1 of Clostridia bacterium. Taxonomy (GTDB): domain Bacteria; phylum Bacillota; class Clostridia; order TANB77; family CAG-465; genus UMGS1649. The sequence continues at coordinate 6,629 of JAZOWO010000059.1, forward strand.
ATGAGAAATATTTTATCGAATATCTTTGGATAACATTAGGAAATTATGCTACAGATAATAATCTAATTATTGATGTAATAACACCAGGCTCAACATTATCATCAACAGGTGAAACACTAAATGGTAATGCAAGCGGATCACAAGGTGGTTCAGGGAACGCGCTAGGTGGTGAAATGAATTTTGGTTCTGCAGATGGTTCTACTGGAACAAACAGACCAACAACAGATACATCATCAGTTGCTAACGATTCAATAAGAATAATAGTAAAAGGTAGATATGCTAATGTAGCAGATTTCGTATATGATGTTGAAAATGATAAAGAATTAAAATTTAGATTAGATAATATGAAAATGGTGTATAAATCAAATAACCAAATTGAAGCAACATTTAATATTTTAAGTCTACAAGTTAAAAAGTAAGGAAGGTGATTTTAGTGGGAAAGAAAGAATGGATGTTGTATATAGTATTAACTATAGGAATGTTTGCATTTGTAGCGGTATTATTATTAATTTCTATACCACAAATAGAATCAGTTTCTGAACTACCAGAATCATATAAAGGTATAGTAAAAAGCGAATATACATTTGATGAATCTGTAAACGATAATACTCTAGTAAAAGAGTATGATATAACATCAAGCGATGTTTCAAATGGATTAAAAAAGGACAAATATGAACAAGGCAATATAAATCCATTTACACCAAACACAGATGTTACGGTATATAACGAACCTACTAAAAAGCCAGTAGATCCAAACAAACCGTTAACACCAAGTGATAAATAAGGTTAATACATCGCCTTACCTTGGCGGTGATTAATATAAATTTTTATAGGAGGAATAAAAAATGAAAAAAGGTATTTCTTTAATCGTATTAGTAATCACAATTATCGTTATGATTATAATAGCTGGTGCTATAATAATCTCTTTAAACAGCACAAACGTAATCAACAGAGCTGACGAAGCTGTTGTTGCAACAGACGTTTCATCAATGAATGACCAATTAAACATGGCTTACGTTGATCTTAAATTAGAAGATGCTTACAGATCTAAAAACGACTTTACTTCTTCTACAGCTGTAACAGTAAATGGACAATCTTATGCTTCAATAGTTGCATATTATGAAGCATTTGCTCCAGCTATAAAAGATTTAGCTACTAAATACACAGCTTATGAATTAGTAGTAACTGGAAGCGGTGCAGCTTCTGTAGTTAAAAAATAATTAACTAATTAACAGAATAAGATTAATTATAAATAAACTTAAGAAAAATAAGTAAAAAAAACTAATACGAAAAGTACACAGGACATATGCATAATAACAATGTATATGTCCTTCGTACTAATATTATATTTATTTGAGAGAAAACTTTGAAATAAGTATAATAATGTATAGGAGGGGTAATAATGGTAGATTATATACATTTAGTTTGGTCAATATTTATATTTGTAACAGGGCTTATGTTTGGTAGCTTTTTTACGTTAGCAACATATAGAGTGCCTAGAAAATTAGATATAGTAAAATCTCGTTCATTTTGTCCAAATTGTAAACACAAATTAGGATTTTTTGATTGTTTCCCAATATTAAGTTATGTGTCTACACTTGGAAGATGTAGATATTGCAGAAAACCAATAAGCATAAGATATCCAATGATGGAACTTGCTAGTGGATTTGCATTTTTAATACCATTCTTATTCTTTGGATTTAGTTGGCAATTCTTTATAGTATTAGTTACATACATATATGCAATGTTATATGTTGGAATTAGTGTTATGAGCTATAAAATGACAGATGAAGAAAAAGCTGAAGTTGCAAAACAAAGAGAAGAATTAAGAAATAAAAGACTTGAAAAAAAAAAGAACAATAAAAAAGGAGCTTTAAGTTCAGAAATAGTGGTGGCGGTAGGCGTATTTATGTTGTTTTTTGTATCAACTACATTTGCGCTACGCAACTATTATGGAACATTACAAGATACTAGTAAAAAGTCTGAAGCTTTGAATTTATGTATGAACAACTTAAATGAAGAAAAAGCAAAAGCTTATGCAAATATTGCAAATAGTAATGGTATAAAGAAAGTTGGAAATACAGATTATACATATAAAATAGTAGTAAGTAATTATATTAAAAATGGAACAGAAGTAGTTACAGGCGCTAAAGTTATAGAGAGCATAGTAACTTATGAATTAAACGATAAAACAGAAGAAATTACATTAAAATGTATAAAGGTGGAATAGTATGAGTGTAAAATCAAAAAGAGGTATAACAGTATCATCTTTAGTGCTTTATGTTGTATTGTTTTTTGCTATAACAACGTTCTTATCTATGGTATATTCAAATATGAATGATACGTTATTTAACAATAGAGGTATGGCATTAAATTATACGATGTTAAATAAATTAGAATATAATCTAACAGATAGCGCACTGCAAAGTGTGGATATTGTACTAGCAGATAATACTTTAACCTTCTCAAATGGGGATAAATATTATTATGACAGTGCAAAAAAGATGGTAATATTAAATAAGGGAGTACTTTGTACTAGTGTGTCTAAATTTGAACCAACAATAACAACAGGAACAGATACTAAGAAGTTAACAATAAACTTAACATTTAATAAGTATATGGCAGAATTAAATAAAACAATAGTATCTAGTGTAGAGGTGGAGTAATATGAAAAAAAGAGGATCAGCAACATTAGTTGTTATATTATTTTCTACAATATTTATGCTATACACACTATCTACATATGCAGATGTAAGGCATATGCAAAAGACATACAACGAGTATGAAAGCGGAATAATCGAAATGTATGAAAATGAATATAACGATATGGTAAATGTATTATAGGAGGAGCAAATGTTTGAAAGTATAAAAAATAAAAAAGCTTTATTAGGTACAGAGTTAGTAAATAACGGATTAATTACACAAGAACAATTAGATGAAGCTTTAGCATATCAAAGAAATCATCCAGAGCTTAAAATAGGTGAAGTAATTGATACATTGAATATGTGTGATAAAGCTCAACTATTAAATGTAATTGCAGATAAGCTTCAATTAAAACCAATAATTATAGATGATAGTTTTAATCTAGATTATACTAAACTATTATCTAGAGATACTGTAATAAATTCTAAAGCATTACCTTTTGAGATTGAAGGAACAAAGGCAAAAGTAGCTTTTGCAGACCCAGAAAATATAAAGGTAGTAGAAAGTGTTAAGCTACAATTATTAAATATTGGTCTAGAAATGGAAAAATACGTAACTCTTAATTCTATGATAATAGATAAGGTTAAGAATGTAAAAAATGTTCAAGACAAATACGTAGATACAAACGAAAAAGATACTACTGTTCTTGTAGATAATATCATATTAACAGCTATTAAACAAAGAGCCAGTGATATTCACATAGAACCAATGGAATCTAAGGTAAGAGTAAGATATAGAATAGACGGTGAACTTGTAACAGTTTCAGAGCTTCCTAAACAAAGACAATCAATGATTTCAGGAAGAATAAAATCTATATCTAACATGCACCAAGAAATAACAACAGACCAAGATGGTAGTATTAATGATTACGAAAATTATAGTATCCGTGTATCTTCACAAAAGAATATTAACGGAGAAAAATTCGTTCTAAGATTACTTAAAAAGAGTGGAAACGTAAGAAAATTATTTGATTTAGGTTTCCCACAAGACGAAGCTTTAGTAAAAAAAGCTTTTGATAAAAGAAATAGTATAATAGTTGTATGTGCACCTACTGGTGAAGGTAAAACTACAACATTATATAGTATATTAGATTATTTAAATAGACCAGATATAAATATAGTAACAATAGAAAACCCAGTTGAAATTCGTATGCCAGGTACAAACCAAGTAGAAATTGGCCATCACACATCATTTGCAGGGGCGCTTAGAACAGTTTTAAGACAAGACCCTAACATTATCCTTGTCGGAGAAATAAGAGACCAAGAAACAGCTGCAACGGCTATTGAATCTGGTCAAACAGGTCACTTGGTTTTAACAACAGTCCATACAATTGATGCTATAGAGGCAATCACAAGAATAAGAAAGATGGGTATATCAGATTACGATGTATCTTCATCAATAGTAACAATAATATCTCAACGTCTAGTTAGACAATTATGTCCAAAATGTAAGAAAAAACATAAAATGACACAAGAAGAAAGAGAATATTTTGAAAGAGTAGAAAAAGTAGCAGGGGTAGATTTAGATATAGAACATGCAGACATGTATGAACCAAAGGGCTGTAAAGAATGTAACAATCTTGGATATATCGAAAGAATTGGTGTCTTTGAAATACTATGTTTTGATGAGGTATTAAAAGATATGATAGCTGATGGAAAATCTGCTATAGACATAAGAAAATACGCAATGGAAAATACAGAATATAGACCTTTAATAGCAGATGCTGCTAAAAAGTGTCTACAAGGATTAACAACTATTTCTGAAATAGATAAGAAGATAGTTATTTAATAAACATAAGGAGAAATATGGAAAGGTTTTTAGAAATAATAAATAAAGGAATAGAGCTAGGCGCAACAGATATACATTTATTAGAAGGCTCTAAACCTTTATATAGGGTAAAGCGAGCATTAATAACAAATTATGAAGTAGAGCCTATGACTAAATATGAAATGGTAACTTTACTTGAAGCTATGGTAGGAGATAACGAAGCTCTAATGGATAAGTTTGAGCAAACAAAACGTATAGATATACCATACGATGTAAATGAAGGTATAAGACTTAGAATAAATGCGTCTTTATCTTCAGGAACTCCAACCTTTTCAATAAGAGTAATAAGAACAACAGATATAGATATAGATGCATATAGATTAAGAGAAATTTTACAAGAAATAAGAAAACACAAGACAGGTCTAGTATTAATAACTGGTAAAGTTAATTCTGGAAAAACAACGACACTAAATGCATTTGTACAAGATATTAACAAGATGTTTACTAAGAAAATAGTAATGTTAGAAGAACCAGTAGAATATATTCATAAATCTAACAAAAGTTTTATTGTACAAAAAGAAGTTGGTGTTGAATCAGATGTTCCTTCATATTATGAAGGAGTAATAAATCTTTTAAGAGAAGACTCAGATATCGCCATAGTAGGTGAGATAAGAGATAGAGAAACAATGGATGCTGTAATAGATCTAGCAGAAGCAGGAGGTCTTGTTATAGGAACATTACATACACGTTCATGCGGTGAAACAATAGATAGAATAATTGGAATGTATGAACCAAGTGAGCATAGAGCTATAAAAAACACACTATCTAATGTATTAAAACTTGTTGTATCACAAAAGTTAGTTAATTCAACAGATGGAAATGTTGTACTGGCTCCAGAAATAATGACAGTAAATCCAACAATTGCAGCATTAATTAGACAAGAAAGATTTAGTATTTCTGAGATACAAGATGCTATTCACCATTCAAATGGTAGTAACTTGGTAAGTTTTGAAAGGTCCTTTACAAAGTTATATAAAGAGCATATAATAGACTTAGAAACTATAGAACAAAGTGTAGAACCAGATAGTTTTAAACTAATTACTAATTTGATAGGGGGCGGATATTAATGCCTGAGTATAAATATAGAGGAATGCTTAGGAATGGTAAAATAGTTAGAGGCGTTATGATGGCAAAAAACCGTCATTCGTTACTTAAAAGCTTGAAAGATAGTAGAATACAACCAATTGAAGTAAAAGCTATGAGAGAAAAATTAATATCTGAATCTAAGAAGAAAATAGATCACTCTAAGCTAGATAAAATTCAAAAGGATTTAGAAAAGCAAAGAATAGCAGGTATTAAGAAGAAAGCTGAAATTAGTCAAAAGCAATCAACAGCTTCTAAATTGGGATTAGAAATTAATCTGCAAATGCCAAAACCTAAAGACATACTAGTAATGACTAACAGTATGTACGTTCTAAAGAAAGCTAAATTTAACAACATAGCAACATTAGAATCGTTATATAATAGTACTCAAAATAAGAAATTAAAAGAAACAATAGAAAATATATTAATAGGTGTAGAGAGTGGAGCATCAATACATGAAATGATGGCACAATATCCAAAGATATTCCCACCGCTATATATAAACTTCATTAGAGTTGGAGAAAACTCGGGTTCTCTAGATATGGCGTTGTTACATGCTAGAGACTTTATGGAAAGTGAAATAAATCTAAAGAAACAAATTAAAGGTATATTATTACCAAAAGTATTAATGTTTGTTGGTATATGGATTGCCATGATAGCAGCACTATTATATGGTGTTCCATTAATTCAAAATGTATACGATATGTTTGGTGTACAAAAAGAATTGCCACCTGCAACTATGTGGGCGTGAAATTTTTCAAAGGCACTAATGAAATATTGGTATATAGTAGTAATGCTAATAGCAGCTATATATGGAATATTTAAGGTATATTTATCCACATCCATAGGAAGATATGAATGGGATAAAATGAAGATTAAATTGCCTGTAATAGGAACATTAAACTTGAATATTATAGCAAGTAAATTCTTTAAGGCGATGCTTCTAAATTTAAGAAATGGACAAAGAATACAGGAAAGCTTGGAAAGTGCAAAATCCGTAACAACCAACTATTATTTCTTGTCGTTGGTCGAAACTGGTAAAAACCAATTACAAGCCGGTGGTTCGTGGATAGATCCGTTTGAAGCAGATAAAGCGTTCCCAGTAATGGCTATAGAAATGCTTAAGATAGGAATGCAATCCGACCTTGTAGAGATGATGGACAAGGTTGAAGAGTATATTCGTCAAGAAATAGATGAATCAATACAAAAAACAATAAAAATATTACCAGACGTAACATACGTATTTGTTGGTATAGTACTAATATTCTTCGTAATAGTAGTTATGGTACCACTGATGGATGTATACATGGGTGGATTCCTTATGGAAGGAATGTAAAATAAACATAAATTATAAAAATGTCACTAAAAATAGTGGCATTTTTTATATTATGTGATATAATTATACTGAATTTTTGGAGGGATTAATATGAAAAACTTTTTAAGAACAATGTTAGTATTTTTAGGCGTGTTTGCCGTTGTTACAGCAGGCTGCTTATTACTTATAATTTCAGTTGATGGAAATGTGTTAAGATTAGTTAGAGTATTAGAATATATAATAGAAAATAGAGCATTACAAATAACTTCATTAGTATTATTAGCAGTATATGGATTATTTGGTGTGCTTTCAGTAGCATTAAGTAGTAACTTAAATGACGATGTTAAGAGTGGAGTAGTACTTGAACTTAAAATAGGTGACGTACATATTTCTACACAAACATTTGAAAGTATAGTTACAAATGTTGCTAAGAAATATAATGGAATAAAAACAGCAAAGGTAAATATTAAATTAAGAGAAACAGGTGTAGGTGTAGATCTTTATGTTTATGTATTACAAGATACTGTAATAACAGATATTACATCTAAAATCCAAGAAGATATTAAAGATACTGTTCTTAAACAAACTACTGTTGCTGTAGAAAATGTTAATGTAAGAGTTAAGGGAGTATACACACCAAACGAAAATAAAGAAGTTTAATTTCCGGGAGGGAGCAACTATGAAAAAAGAAAGTTTTTTAGATTATATAATAAAGAATAGATGGGTTATTATATGTTTAGCTATAGTTTTAGTTCTTGTGTTTACAGGAGTTGTAAAAGTATTAGTTGAAGTATTAGTAACTGTAGCGTTAATAATAGGTGCTATATATATAGGTAAGAGAATCCAAGAGGATAATGACTATATATCTAGAGCATTTAAGAGAAGAAAAGAAGAAATAAAATACACAGTAAAAGATGATGAGGAGTAAAAAATGGGAAGAAGAAAGGCAAGAGACGTAAGTTTTAAATATGTATATGCAACACTATATGGTAATTGCGAAATGGAAGATACATTAGAAAGCATTATAACAGTATCTGAAGAAGATATGAAAGCTTTAGATACAGAAGAAAAAGAATATTTTGATTCTGTTATTATGCGGTATCTCTGAACATGAAAAAGAAATAGATGATATGATACTTGCGAAATTAAAAAACTGGAGCATTGAAAGAATATTTAAAATAGATCTTGCAATACTTAGACTCGCAGTTTATGAAATCGCATTCACAAATGGTATTCCACCAAAGGTAGCCGTAAATGAAGCGGTAGAATTAGCTAAAAAATATGGAAATGATGCTTCTTCAAACTTTGTCAATGGAGTACTTAGAGAGATTTTAAAAGACAGGGAAGTATAATGGAAGAAAGAAAAGTATTTACAGTTTCTAATGTGAATAAGTACATAAAAATGGTGTTCGATAAGGACCCGTTTTTGTCGTATGTGGCCATAAAAGGTGAGATAACAAACTTTAAGGCACATCAATCAGGACATTTGTACTTTACACTTAAAGATGAAACTTCAACAATAAAATGTGTAATGTTTAGAAATGCAGCACAAAACTTAAACATCAAATTATCTGATGGTGCGTCTGTAGTAGTAACAGGAACAGTTAGTGTTTATGATGTTGGCGGCACTTACCAAGTATACGTAAGGAGCATATCCTTAGATGGTGTTGGCGAGTTATACCAAAAATATGAAGCGCTAAAAGCAAAGCTTGAGGCTGAAGGATTATTTAGCCCAGCATACAAAAAGAAAATACCATACATGCCAAATCGTGTTGGTGTAATAACTTCAAGTACAGGTGCAGTTATTAGAGATATAATAAATGTAAGCACAAGACGTTTTACAAATGTTAATTTGTTATTATATCCAGCAGCAGTTCAAGGTGCAGATGTTGCATCAACTGTAATTGAAGGAATAAAGACATTTAATAATAGAGATGACATAGATGTAATAATTATAGCTAGAGGACGGCGGCTCTTTTGAAGATCTATTTGGATTTAATGATGAAAACTTAGCAAGAGCAATATTTGCATCAAGAATACCAATAGTATCTGCAGTAGGGCATGAAACAGACTTCACTATTTGTGATTTCGTTTCGGATTTAAGAGCTCCAACACCAAGTGCGGCGGCAGAGCTTGTATATCCATCTGAAGCAGAAATAAAGTCTAAACTTGATTCGTTAAATATTCGTATGAGAACTTCAGTGTTAAATAAACATGCAAGATATAAACAATATTTAACAGCACTTACAAAAGGAAGACTAGAAAAACGTCCTATGGATATTATTACTAGATATAGAATGATGACAGATAACTATGTTAAACATTTAGAAGCAGGTGTAATTAAAGCACAAACTAAATGTAAAGCAGCTTTTGAAAAACAAGTGGCATTATTAGATTCATTAAGTCCATTAAAAACAATGGCTAGAGGATACTCAGTTGCTACAAATGAAAGTGGCAAATTGGTAAATAAAACTGGAGATGTTAAATCGCGGTGAAAGCCTAATAGTTAAAGTGTTAGATGGAAAAATTAAAACAAGAGTAGAAAGCGTAGAGGCTTAAGGAGGAAATATGGAAAAGACTTTTGAACAAAGCATTAAAGAATTAGAACAAGTAGTAGTAGAACTTGAAAAAGGTGATTTAAGCCTTGATGATGCAATAGCTAAATTTGAAGCTGGCATCAAGCTATCAAAAGAATGTGAAAGCAAACTAGACGAAGCAGAAAAGAAAATAAACGTACTAGTTGGAAAAGATGAATTAAAAGAAGAGCCTTTTGTTGTAGAAGAATAGTTATTTACACATAATTACAATAGGTGATTATGTGGATAAGAAGAAATTAAAATCAAAGGATATAAACATAACTGTGGAAAAAGAAGAAATAAATAGAATAAAAGAAGAAGACTACGGTTATGATTTTATACCAACACTAGACAATTCTTTAAATATTGATGAGCAAAAGGTTAAAGCCAAAAGGTTAGAAAATATTGAAAAGAAAAGAGGAAAATAAAATGAGTGAATTTACAATTAAAGATATAGTTGCATTATGCAAAAATAGAGGATTTATATATCCTGGTTCAGAAATATATGGTGGTCTTGCAAATACTTGGGATTATGGTCCTTTAGGTACAAGACTTAAAAACAACATTAAAGATACTTGGAGAAAAAGATTTATCCAAGAAAGAAAAAACAGCTTTGAAGTTGATGCAGATATATTAATGCATCCAAGAGTATGGGAAGCAAGTGGTCACGTAGCAAGTTTCTCAGATCCACTTTTAGACTGTAAAGAATGTAAAATGAGACTAAGAGCAGATAATCTAATAAATGATTTTGATGAAAACGCTCACGCAGATGGTATGACTAAAGAACAAATGGTAGAATACATCACTGAACACAAAATACCATGTCCAAAATGCGGAAGCTCTAATTTTACAGGTATAAGAGAATTTAACTTAATGTTTGCTACACAAAGAGGTGTAACAGCAGACAACCAATTAACAATATACTTAAGACCAGAAAACGCTCAAGGTGAGTATGTTAACTTCTTAAATGTTCAAAGAACAATGAGAGCTAAACTACCATTTAGTATTGGTCAAATTGGTAAAGCATTTAGAAATGAAATAACACCAGGTAATTTTACATTTAGAACAATAGAATTCGAACAAATGGAATTCCAAACTTTCTGTAAAGAAGGACAAGATGAGGAATTATATGCATACTTCAAAGAATATGGTAAAAAGTATTTCATGGATTTAGGTTTACCAGAAGAAAAATTAAGATACCATGATCACGAAAAACTAGCATTCTATGCTAAAGCAGCTTGTGATATAGAATATTTATTCCCATTTGGTTGGGGTGAAATAAACGGTACTCACAACAGAACAAACTATGATTTAACAAGACACCAAGAATTCAGTGGTACAAGACAAGAATATATTGATCTTGAAACTAATGAAAGATATATTCCATATATCATTGAATCTACATATGGTTTAGATAGAACAGTTCTAGCTGTAATGTGTGAAGCTTATGAAGTTCAACAATTAGGTGAGGGTGATGAAAGAGTAGTATTACACTTAAGTCCAAGAATAGCTCCAATTAAAGTAGCAGTTCTTCCTTTATCTAAAAAATTATCTGAAAAAGCTAACGAAGTATATGACATGTTAAGAATGAAATACATGTGTGATTACGATGAATCAGGAAGTATCGGTAAGAGATATAGAAGACAAGATGAAATTGGTACTCCATACTGTATTACAGTAGACTTCGATACATTAGAAGATGGTACAGTAACAGTAAGAGATAGAGATACTATGGAACAAGTAAGAGTAAAAATTGATGAACTTGAAGCTTACTTTGGAAATAGATTTGATATCTAATTATAATAATACTTAACAATAAATAAAAATATTTATAAAGCTTGGACATATACATATGGTTATGATATAATAGCCGTATGTAAAGCCAAGCTTTATTGTTTAATAGGGGGTATATAAATGAAGCAAAAAATATCGGTAATAGCACCTTGCTATAATGAAGAGGAAGTAGTAGATAAATTTTATGATAGAATGTCTGCAGTATTAAAAGGATTTACAGATTATGATTATGAGATGATATTCGTAAATGATGGAAGTAAAGATAATACTTTAGATATGCTTGTAGATTTAGCAAATAAAGATGAAAATGTTAAGGTGGTTTCTTTTTCAAGAAACTTTGGACATCAAGCAGCAGTTACTGCTGGTATGAGAAATAGTACAGGCGATGCTGTGGTCATCATAGATGTAGACTTACAAGATCCACCAGAGACAATTGGGGATATGGTAGAACTTTGGAAACAAGGAAATGATGTTGTATATGCAGTAAGAAAAACTCGTGAAGGTGAAAGCAAATTTAAGCTAATGACAGCTAAAGCTTTCTATAGAGTACTTAATAAATTATCTGATGTATATATTCCATTAGATACTGGAGATTTTAGATTAATAGATAGAAAAGTGGTAGATGTAATATGCGCTATGCCAGAACACAATAAATTCTTAAGAGGATTAGGTAGCTGGGTAGGATTTAAACAAATACCATATGAATACGATAGAAAACAAAGAGCAGCGGGAAAAACTAAATATCCATTAAAGAAAATGCTTAAATTAGCTCTTGATGGTATGATTAGCTTTTCAACTAAGCCTCTTAAAATAATTGCAGGACTTGGAATATTTAATATAATATTATCTTTTGCAATTCTAGTATATGCATTATGTTCATATATATTTGAGCTAAACACATTAATGCCAGGTTGGACATCTATAATGGTAACAATGACATTTATGTTTGGTATGTTATTTATAGCAATATGGATACTTGCAGAATACATTTCTAGAATTTATGATGAAACTAGAAAGAGACCAGAATATATTATTAGAGATAAGTTTAATTTAGACAAGTAGGTGTAATATGGTAAAAGTTAATATAAAGAAAAATATAGCACCCATATTACTTGTAATAGCGATGGTGGTAAGTATTATAATACTCTGCCCAAAACCAATGCAAAACGATACTTTTTGGAGTATCAAAGTGGGTGAAAAACTCGTTAAAGATGGAACGTGGGATGTAGATACATTTTCTATGCATGATGGCTTAAAATATGTTGCACATCACTTCTTTACAGATGTAGTAATATATTTCGCATATGTATTAGGTGGATTTACAGGGTTATATGTATTAGAAATATTAATGGCATTAGGACTAGCATGGATACTTTATTTATTAAATAAGGAGTTGTGTGGAAGTAAAAAGCTATCTTATTCAATGCTATGCATACAAATGGTTTTACTTACATTATTTATTTCTGTTAGAGCACAAATGATAAGTTATATATTATTTGCTCTTGAACTACTATTATTAGAAAAGAGTAGAAAGCAAGATAAACTTAAATATTATATAGGCCTTGGGATAATACCATTGTTGCTTACAAACTTCCATATGGGAGTAGCACCGTTCTATTTTATACTTTTAGGAGTATATGGTTTAGACGCATTAAATATTAAGTTTTTATGGTTAAAAACAAATACTAAACCAGATATTAAAAGATTTAAGAAATTAATTCTTTTAGGTGTTATAGGGATAGTGTTATTATTTATTAATCCTTATGGGTTAGACGGGGTAGTATATTGTTTCAAAACTCTTGGAAATGACTTTATAAATACATATATAGATGAATTCCAACCATTCTCAATGAGAGATAGTATTACAATGTTACATGTCTTTTATATAATATTTGTATTATTTGTATTTATGGTAAATAAAGCAAAAGTTGATTTAAAAGATATGCTTTTAATATTTGGAACATTATTTATGCACTTTACAGCATATAGATATACAAGTTTATTTATAATATGTAGTGCTGTAATAGTTAAATATATAGTAAGTATTATAAAGACAATGGAGCTAGAGAAAGTAGATAAAATAGCGTTTGTTGTAACAAGCGTATTAGTTATGATGGTACTTGGAGTAGATATGCTTTCTACTAGAAATATGGATTATCTAGAGGATGCGGTTGCACCAGTAAAAGCAGTAGAAGTATTAAAAGAAAATATAGATACTGACACTGTTTTATATAACGAATATATTTGGGGTGGTTATCTAATATTAAATGATATAGAGGTATTTATTGATTCAAGAGCAGATTTATATACCGAAGAGTATAACGAAGGAATAACTGTAGCAAAAGACTTTGCTAAGATTCAAATGTTACAAGAGGGATATAAAGAGGCGATGGATAAATACAACTTTAATACATATTTAGTACATACTAACTCATTAACATCAAGAATGTTAGATGATAAAGAGGATTTTGAATGTATATATACAGATGATACAGCAAGTATATATAAAAAGTTGAAATAATATAAGAATAAAATATATACAGAAAGAATAACAACTACGGTTGTTATTCTTTTTTTATTACCAAAAACTATTCCATTTTGAAAAAATATGTAATATAATCATAAAAGATAATGGGGGACTATATATGGAAAATTATGAAGAACTAAAAAAACATGTAAATATATTGTTAGTAGATGACGATCTAGATTACATACAAGTAACAGCCTTTTTCTTAAAAACAAAAGGATATAATGTAGATATAGCAACAAGTGGGGCTGATGCAATAAACAAGGTAAGTAATGGTAATTTCCATATTATATTGTTAGACTACTATATGCCTGAACTTACAGGAGAAGATGTAGTAAATAAAATACGTGAATTTAATGATAGAGTTATAATAATATTACAAACGGGTTTTGCAGGACAACAACCACCTGAAGAAACATTAAAAAGACTTAATATACAAAATTATCACGATAAATCCGATGGTGTAGAAAAGTTATTATTACAAGTAACTGCAGCTGTTAGAATATTTAATCAACAAAATTTAATAGAACTTTCTAGATATAGAATCAATGCTATGGGAAAACTAGTTAAAGGAATAGCTGAAGAATTAAAAACTCCGCTATTATCTATTGGTGCTAGTATGGAAGCAACAAAAATGCTTGTAGAAAGCATAAAGTCTGAAACAGGGGATGAAGCATATGGTAAACTAAATGCGGCATATCTAAATAGCAAGAGTCAAATAGAAAGAATAGATAAAATTTGTAAAACAATAATCAATCAAACAGATGAAGGTAGTGCAAAAGTAGGACTTACAGTTGGAGATATTGTTGAGACATTGAAACTTATGACTGCAAATGAAATGAGAAGTAAATGTGTTGCGTTTGAAGAAAATATATCGTTAAAAACAGATTCGTATGTATACGGAGCAATTGATGATGTAATATTTATACTTTGTGAAATTGTACATAAGTTAGTTGAAAAATCTGAAAAGGGAGATAAAATTTTATTAAATATGCGCGAAAACGATACAGCTTGGTATATTTCATTAAGCAGTGATAAATCTCACTTATTAAACAAAACACAAATATATTTAATAAAAAATATAACAGGAAGAATTACAGATGTTGGTTTTGAAGAAGTTGCAAACCAATATGTAATTGAACTTAAAAAGAACAAAGGAGAATAATTATGGGTGGAAATAAATTAATGGGTATAGCTGTAATAATATTAGGAATAGCTTTCATAGTATTAGGTATGGGAATGGCATATCGTAACTTGAATTCAGCGCCAACTACAGATACAGAAGATACAAATGTAAAACCATACGCAGAATCTGTTTATCTTGAAGTAATAGAATAACTAATAATAAGGTAATAAATATAGAGACTATTTAATTAGTCTCTTTTATTTTTTCTATTGGCAAAAGTAAAAAAATATAGTATAATATTAAAGTACACGGGGGTGTACTGGTTTCGACGGCTATTTTAAAGTACAGGTAGCGAGTAGTGGATGGTCGCTTTGGCCACTATAAAAAAGCGAAATTTTAAATTTAAACGCTGATAATAGATTAGCAATGGCTGCTTAGTATAGCGCCTGTTCATATATTTTTCGCCGTAGGGAATATATGGGCATCAATTATACGGAAAACAAAGTTATTCTTGCCATTAGAATAATGGGTAACTAAATGGCTACTGGATATAAGTTTTGTATCTATTACAAGTATCCGGGAAATAAAAAATAGATACTGCACTCGGAGAAACAGGTATGTATAGAAATTTTCGGACATGGGTTCAATTCCCATCACCTCCACCAAATAAAGCACTAATCAGGAATGGTTAGTGTTTTTTATTATACATAGTTTATTTGGTACAACTTGAAAAATTATGTAAATTAGTGTATACTTATAGCGGTATATTTAATGAATCCTTTTTATGGATGATTGTATCATTTAACAAAATAATTATTTTAGGAGGATGGCTAATGCTTTCAAAAGAACAAAAAGAAAAATTACGGAAGATACATATCTATGAAGTGTCTAACGAAGAAAAGAAAGGAAAAGCAATTGTAAGAAAGTTGGTTCCAAAAGGAAAGAAGGACAAAGAAAAATCTTGCTGGAAAGAGACTATATTTAAGATTCCAAGTACGTATGAAATATTTGAGGATGTTATTGTACGAATCACGGCGAATGGTTTTTCCAAGGTAGAAAGAGTTGCTCCGGCAAATGCAAATTGTATTGTACGAGTTTATCAGAAGCTACATTACAATTATGATTCGAGTATGATATTCAATTTGTATGGCGCAGATGTTTTTGTAAGACATGGTTCTAGATGGACCTCAGAATGTGAAGGAACAGGAAGAGAGTTTTATTTAGACTATACAAAATGTTTGGTTGGTCAATGGCTTTACCAAGATGAGGAAGTTATTTTTGATACGGATTTTGTAGATTTCTATTTAAGAGTAATTCCTGAAGAAAAACAAGTATAACTTTTATAAAGTAGGAGGAAGACTAATGTTTGGGGTTAGTTTAACAGTTGTTTTGATTGCCGCTCTTGTAGGGGCAGTTATAGGCGGGGCTGTAGTAGGCATTGTGTGTTATCGCAAAGGTTACAACAAGATGCATAAAGAGGCACATGAGTATGCAAAACTGCACTTGCTTGGATTTAATCTATAAACTAAAACTGGAGGAAAAAATATGAAGATAACAGAATTACCGGCTTACATACGGTTAAGAGAATGGTTCAATTCTAAGGGGTATACCGAAGGTGTAAAGGATGATATGCCTATTTATTGTTGGGATGGCGCTTGGCATCGTTCAAGTAATCTGGAAACCGGACATTATGTGTACGGAATTGAACATTCGCGTATCAAATTTGTTGATGTACCAGTTATGCACAGAACAAGAGAGTTTTTCTTGCATGCATTATCTGGTGCATATGAAGAGCTTGTTGGATATGTAAAAAATCACATTACGGATTTCGATAAGCAATTCTTCAAAGATCACATTGCAACGGAATATTACTGCCTTGAGTTTGCGTTAAACGATTTTGAGTACATGCCTCTTGAATATATTGATGAAGAGATGGTGGCGTGTGCGATGTTTAGAGCAATCAATATGCGTTACGTTGAAAGACGCGGCGATTGCGACGACTGGTTCTATTCTGTATATAGAAGAAAACCGGAAGTGCTTACAGAGGACCTGTACATTCTTGGCGCACGTTGCTTTGGCGAAAGAAGAGGTGGGGTAAACAAATTCCTTGAAATCACACCTGAAGAATACAGAACGCCGGAATATTATCTTGCGCTGTGCTTAAATAATAGCACACCTGTTATGGAAGATATTCCCGAAGAGATTCTTACCACAAACTTCCTTGTAACATTGCTTAACGATGATGTTGAAAACATTAGATCTTTTAGCGAAAAGGCTCTTGAAAAAGAAGCAATGATGCAGGGGAGGGGAATGGTAAAGTTTTGGCAGGCGGCTGTAATTAATAATGGTTACTCTATAAGAGATATTCCTCTTAACGAAGAACGCATTAAATTTTTCTTGTCACTTTATCCTAAGGATAGTTCGGAGTACGAGTATGGTTTCAAGGAACATTACAAAGCTTATCTAAGAGAAAAGAATGGCGAGGAAAGGCCTAAAAACACTACAAGCGAGCTTGCAGGTATGATGGCGCTTATGGGTGCTATGTCTGGTATGCCTAACGATGAAGCGATAGACCAAAGTACTCAGTTTATGAAGGGTGCAACCAACAGAAAAACACATCTTCCTATACATTATGCTAATAGAGTACCTGAAAAGTATTCTAAGGTATATGATAAAGAAGAATATCTATTGGAAGTGTACAAGAAACTTGGTATTCAGGTTGAAGGTGAGTCAGACTATTTTTATTACGATGTAATTCTTCCGGATACGATTTCTGTATCTATGCTTGAAGGAGATTATGTCGTAAAAGATGAACAAGGCAATATTCTTATTCGTTATTACGATAGAGGCCCATTCTATGATAGGTCGGTTAATGCAACTGAAATTAATGTTACACTTTAATAAGTTAAAATTAATCAATATTAAAGAGGAGTTCTACATATGTAGAGCTCTTCTTTATTTTTTTATACATATTTTACTCTTAACTTGCATTTGAAAAACACTTAATATATAATGGCTAGTATAAGGGGGAGACTAAAGATGAAAGAAGTTTCACTAAATTTTGAAGGTCTAATATATTACATTGAAGATGAAGAAATGAAACAAATGGAGCCGGCGGTTTTAGCAGCTCATGATATGTTAGAGGAAAGAACAGGCGCAGGAAGAAGTATGCTAGGATGGAAAGACTTGCCTGAAAGAATTACAGAAGAAGAAATCGCCAAAATAAAAGAAGCGGCGGATAAGATAAGAACTCAAGCTGAAGTGCTTGTTGTAATAGGAACTGGTGGATCATATTTAGGAGCAAAAGCTGTAATAGATATGTTATCCGATCCGTTATATAATATACAACCAAACAGCAAGAGAAATGGACCACAAGTGTTATTTGTAGGTAATAACTTAAGTGGTAAATATTTAAGAAGTGTAATTGAATATATTGAAGATAAAGATGTAGCTATAAATGTTATATCTAAATCCGGTACTACATTAGAACCAGCGATTGCTTTCAGAATATTAAAATTATTCATGGAAGAAAAGTATGGCATAAGTGGTGCCGCTGAAAGAATATATGTAACAACAGATGCAGAAAAAGGATTATTAAGAGAAATAGCTATAAAAGAAGGCTATGAAACATTTATAATTCCTCATGATGTTGGTGGAAGATATTCAGTATTATCTCCAGTAGGACTTCTTCCAATAGCTGTAGCTGGAATAAACTTTGAAGATATTCTAGATGGTGCATTATTTGCAAGACATATGTTTAATGTACGTAAGTTAGAAGATAACGATTGTTACAAATATGCCGCAGCAAGAAATATACTACATAGAAAAGGTAAAGATATTGAAGTAATGGCAACTTATGAACCAACATTACAATATTTCATTGAATGGTATAAACAATTATTTGGTGAAAGTGAAGGTAAAGATGGTAAAGGAATATTCCCAGCTGGTGTAACATTTACAGCAGATCTTCATTCTATGGGACAATTATTACAAGATGGTAAGAGAAATTTATTTGAAACAGTACTTAACATTGATGTAGATAAGAGCTTTATAAAAGTTCCAGAAATAGAAAATAGTATGGATAATCTAGACTATATAGCTGGAAAGACAATAGCTGAAATAAACAAGGTTGCAGAGAAGGCAACATGTATGGCTCATATGGAAGGTGGAGTGCCTATCATTGAGATAAATATTAAGGAACTTAATGCATATAGCGTTGGACAATTAATATACTTCTTTGAAAAAGCGTGTGCAATAAGTGGATATATGTTAGGAGTTAATCCGTTTGATCAACCAGGGGTTGAAGAATACAAGAGAAGAATGCGTGAGATGTTAAATAGAGATTAAGGATAGTAGAATGAAAAATATATTTAAGTCCGGTATAACTGGCAATACGTTAAAATTAATAGCTCTAATAACTATGGTGTTAGACCACATTGGTTACTATTTTGCCAGTGAATTAGACTATGGGGTGCTATTAACATTAAGATGGCTAGGAAGAATGGCTATGCCAATATATACATATTTAGTAGTACAGGGGTTCTTTTACACAAAAGATTTCAAAAAATATGTAGCTAGGATGTTTGTTGTTGCAACTATAACTCAAGCAATTATAGCATTAGTAGGATATATAGGTTTTAGAATTACTGAAATGTATTATCCACAAGTTTGCGAGAGTTTGAATGTATTATTTACATACGCAATAACACTAATAATATTAAAGTTATTGCACGAAAGAATTATTATAAAAAAGTGGGATTATACTAAAAACCTGAGTGTAAGATTACTCTTAACAATAGTTTTATGCGCAGTAGTTGTTGTAGCACCTATGGATTATTCGTATATTGGATTAGTGTTATCTATATTATTCTATTTCATAGAAAAATATAAGACTAAATATTTAATATGGACAGAAGGATTTAGACAAGGAATAGGTAAGTATATAAAGTTTGATGATTCTAAGGTTGTTAAGGTTATATATGTAGTTGTTTTAACGCTTGCATTAGCCGCACTAGCACCTGTAGAACCATATCCACTTCCTGTAATATTAGCTATAATACCAATAGCATTATATAACGGAGAAAGAGGAAATAAGTCAAAAATATTAAAATACGGTTACTATTTAGCATTCCCTTTACAGCATCTTTTGTTATATTCGCTAGCTATAATGTTTGTGTTAACATAATTTTAACATTTTTCTTTACTTTAAATGCGTATTGTGGTATAATTTTATTGTATTTAGGAATTATTTCGGTCTAAAATACATAAGAATAAGTATAAAAGCACATAAGGAGGAAAGAAAGTGGAAATATACAGTGAAAACAACTTTGTTACTTTAGGTGGAACAGTAGCATCAACATTAGAAGAAAGCCATGAAATTTATGGAGAAAAATTTTACAGATTCTATATAGAAGTAGATAGATTAAGTGGTATGGCAGATAAGATACCAGCAATAATATCTGAAAGACTAATAGATGTTAATAACTTTGCTATTGGTAAATTAATAAAAATTGAAGGTCAATACAGATCATACAATCAAGTATTAGAAAATGGAAAATCTAAATTAATACTTTCTGTATTTGTAAAAGATATAAAGACAGAAGATTTAGATGAAAAAACAAAGATGGAAAACTCTTTAACATTAGTAGGTTGTATTTGTAAACCACCAATATACAGAAAAACACCTTTAGGAAGAGATATAGCAGATGTACTTGTAGCAGTAAACAGAGCATACAACAAATCAGATTACATTCCTTGTATTTTATGGGGAAGAAACGCTAAATTCTGCCAAAATCTAGCCATAGGAACTAACGTTAAGTTAGAAGGAAGAATCCAAGCTAGAGAATATGAAAAGAAATATGAAGACGGAACAGCAGAAAAAAGAGTAGCGTACGAAGTATCTGTTTCTAAATTTGAAGAATATAAAAAAGAAGACTAAAAGAAATAATTTACGGGATTTAAGCACTTAGTGAAAACTAAGTGCTATATTTTATGCTTAATGGATTAATGTGCTTACCATTTTTGTATATTGTAAAGTGAAGGTGGGGACCTGTTGTCATGCCATTTAGTTTTCCGTTTTGAAGATATTTTGGCCCCACAAAAGCAACCAGTTCTTTAGCAGTTACGTATTGTCCTTTTTTCACTATAAAATTAGATGAAATATGAGCATACATAGATTTATAGCCATTTGAGTATGTAATAATAACATTATTGCCATATCCTTTGGAGTATCCAATAAAAGAGACAACGCCATCAGCCATGGAATAGAGCTTAGTGCCTTCGGACAATGCTATATCTATACCATTATGAAAATGATAGTAATTAAGTGTTCTATAACCATATTTTGAAGTTATAGTATAGGTTTTATTTTTTATAGGGAAATATATATTTTTATTTTGGTTTGGGGTAAAAGAAAATAGACTAATAAAGAATGTAAAAATTAATATAAAAAGTATATTTTTATTTTTCATAAAGTAATAGTAACACGCAAAATAGCTGGTGTCAAATTAGAATAATTGTCGAAAAAAGGGGAATGAAGTTAAAAAATATTACAATAATATTACAAATGAAAAAAATAGTTGCATAAATTAAAATCGCGTGGTAGAATACAGGTATATCATAAATAAGGAGGAAAAATTATGAAAAAATTAATGAAAGTATTACCAGTTATGATGTTAGTATGCTTAGCATTTACTTCTGTATTTGCTATAAACATGAACCTTAACAACTTAACTCAAGGACAATCTGGTGCTTCTACAATAACTCAAGCTTCAGGTAGAGCATGGGCTACAGTTGTAACAATAGTTCAAATACTAGCAGTTGCTGCAGTAGTATTTGCAGGTTTAAGATACATGTTTGCATCAGCTGATCAAAAAGCAGATATCAAAAAGAGCATGGGAACATTAGCAATTGGTGCTGTTCTAGTATTCGGTGCTACTACAGTAATCAAATTCGTATCTAATGCAACTAACCAAATTATTAGATAATAAAAAAAATGAAATTAACAAGGGCAAGCAAATGCCCTTGTTTTTATGTTTAAATAAATTTAAGAAAGCAATGTTACAAAAAGATTACAAAATAAGTATGTGCATAAAAAATCTTGCAAAAACGCTTGCTAAATGGTAAAATGCAAGTATAGAAATGAAAGAGGTATAAAAAATGAAAAAATTAACAAAGAGATTAGTAAAAATATTACCTGTTGTATTAATGGTATGCTTTGTTGTTACTTCGGTTTTTGCAGCTAACACAAATATAGGTATTCCAAACGGTGCGTCTGGAGCAGCTTCGTCAACAATAAAGAACGCTACAGGTAAAGTTTGGGCTACTGTTATAACAATAGTTCAAATATTAGCAGTTGCATCTGTTGTATTTGCTGGTGTTAGATATATGGTAGCATCTGCAGATCAAAAAGCGGATATAAAAAGAAGTTTGGGTACGCTAGCTATAGGAGCAGCTTTAGTATTCTGCGCAACATCAATAATAAAATTTGTTGTTAATTCAGCAAACCAAGTTATAAGATAGGTAGCATAATATTACAAAATAATTACAAAATGCTTTTGTAGTATAAAATGTGTTGCATATAAAATAATAAAATGGTAAAATTCAAATTAAGAATAAGATAAGGAGAAAGATTTATGAGTAAAAAAATAATAGCTAGTTTAGTTGTAGTATGTATGGTAGTTTTAACTGGTATATTTGTTACTACTTATGCAGTAAATGCAAGTTTCCCAAGTGGATCTTCAGCAACTTCTGCATTAACAGGTGCAGTTGGCAGAACATGGAATACAGTAAGCTTGGTAGTGCAAGTAATAGCAGTTGCAACTGTTGTATTTGCTGGTGTTAGATACATGTATTCTTCAGCTGAAAAAAGAGCGGATATAAAAAGAGGTTTGTCATATTTAGCAATAGGTGCTGTATTTGTATTTGCAGCGGCTTCAGTAGCAAGATTTGTTGTTAGAGCTGGCGATCATATAATTTAATTTATTAAGTGTACAAGAGATAAGTGCATTTTTATGAGGTGAGAAAAATGTTAAAAAAAGTGTTAATTAGTGTGATGTTATTTGTATTGTTAATAACTCCACAAATAGTTGTTAATGCAGGAATTTTAGGAAATGTTATAGGACAAGGAACAAATTTTGTAAAAGGACATAAGACAGAAGCAATAGGAAATTCGATAAAAAAAATAATAATGAATGATATAAAGCCAGCTGTATTTAGCATAGGAACATTAATATTTGCAGCAGTTACTGTAATACTTGGTGTTAAGTTTATATGGTCAAGCGCAGAAGGTAAATCTGAAGTTCAAGAAGCTTTACCAGGTTTTGTATTAGCGGTAATATTCTTCTATTTAGCAGAACCGCTTATAGACTTCTTGCTAGGAAGCACATCAGCATTTACTGGATTTAGCAGCATAAATACTATGATAAAAAATGCAGGTGCTGGTACAACAAGTTGGAGTACTATAGCAAGTGCTACAATAGGATTAATAAACTATATTGTTAAATATTTAGCTTTAGCAGGATTAGTATATCTAGGTATTAGATATATGATAGCATCAGCTGAAGGTAAAGCATCAATGAAAGTTAGTATGGCAGGAGCTGTAATAGGTGTATTATTTACATTCTTAGCTACAAATGTTGTACAATTTATTATCGATGCGGGAGACAATATTATATAAAAAAATACTAGTAAAAAAACAAATATTTCACAAATATTTCAAACAAAATACAGAAATATTTAAAAGCATAAAAAGAGCGATAGAAAACGGCAGAAATGTTGTATTCTATCGCTCTTTGTGATATTCTTTAAGGGATAAATAGGAGGTTAAAAATGGGAAATACTTATGGGGTTCCTAGAAGTGCAAAAGGTGAATCAAGAATACTATATATATTCACTGTAAAATCGCTAGTTGCAACGGCTATTATGGGTGCTATAGGTCTTATACCATATAACATATTAGCAAAGATGGAGCTTAAGACGGCGGGAATAATTGTTGTCGTATGCTTCGCAGCATTGGGATATGGAATAATGACACTAAAAATACCTGATTCTCCAATAATGGGTAAATTTAGGAGAGCTGGTGGAGAACAACTAAGCGATATATTGATTCGCACACTTACTTTTAGCAAAAGAAAAAAGATTTACGTATATCGTAAGGAGGGTAAAAAACTATGGGACAAGAAGTAATGATTTTGATTGCCCTAGGTACAGTTCTTGTTGTAGCGGGATTTGTATTCATGCTATCAAAAGGTAAATCACAACCTGGGTCATCGGAAACGATAGGTGGAAATGGTGCACCATCAACACCAGTCGAAGCAAAAAAAGTTAAGAGAGTTGAAAAACCGGTAGATAAACATGACATGAGCGGATTTATAAAATTCGACAAAATAGCAAATGATATGATTTATCAAAACAATGGTGAAAGATACTCAATGGTTCTACAATGTAAGGGTGTTAACTATCACCTAATGTCAGAAATTGAACAAATGGCAGTTGAAGAAGGTTTCATAATGTTCTTAAACACATTAAAATTCCCAATTCAATTATATGTTCAAACAAGATCAGTAGACTTATCTGAAAATATTAAGACATACAAAGATAGAGTTAAAGGGTTTGTAGATAAACAAAATGAAGTTTCAGCTAAATGTGCAGAAGTTGAAGATGATGTTGATTCAACAAATGAAGAAATAAGCTATATGAGAAAAGAAAAACTAAAATACACAAATATAGCAGAATATGTTTCAGACATAACAAGATATGTTGAAAGAATGGCACTTAATAAACACATGTTACAAAGAAATTTCTATATCATATTCTCATACAACAAAAACGAATTAGCTACAATGGAAAAATTCACAAAAGAAGAATATGAAGATATGTGTTATAGAGAATTATATACAAGAGCACAAGCAATAATGAGTTCTTTAGCAACATGTTCTGTAACAAGTAGAGTGTTAACATCTAACGAAGTAGCTCAATTAATTTATTCTTCTCTAAACAAAGATGATGAAAAATTAATGAATATTAAAGATGCTTTAGAAGCTGGATTATTTAGATTATATACTTCAAGTGAAGATGTTCTTAAGAAGAAGAGAGAAATGCTTGATGCTGAACTACAAAAAGAAGGTATGAAACGTGTTGAACAAGTTGTAGAACAAGCAAGAGCTAAAGGAATGCTAGTAACTGAAGCGGAAAGCGAAGAAGCAGTTCAAAAGGAAATAGATAAAAGAGCAATTAAAATAATAGATCAATCTGAAGTAGATGAAAAAGTAAAGAACACGTTAAAGGATGTTATAAAAGATAACAGAAGAGAGCGTGTTAAGAAAATGAATGAAGCTTTAGGTAGAACTGAAAATTTAGAAAAGAAGAGTGTTCTAATGCAAGATTCAGTTTTAACAGCAAATGACGTTTTAGCAGAAGAAACTGAAAACATTGGAACTGATGCAGAAGCAAGAGCTGAAGCGGAACAACAAACACCATTAGAACCTGTAATGCCGGTTCAAGAACCAGTTATTGAAACACCAGAAGAACCAGTTGTTCAAGAACAACCAGTAACAGAAGAGGCAGTTGTAGAAAATGTTGTTGAAACACCAGCAGCACCACAACCATTCTCACCACTTGCTGGAATGGACGATCTTCTAGATGATGATGATGATATGATAATAGGAACAAAGGAAGGAGAGAGTACAAATGAAGGATAAAGCAGAAAAGCCAGTAAAAGAAGAGATGATACAAGCTAGCGACGAAGAACAAGATGTCCTAAGTCTTAATAAGTCTAGCTTAAAAGATTTAATATCTCCCTCTGGAATAGATGCATCGCATTACGATTATCTTGAGATATTTTCAAAGATTTCTCGTTTTGCACGTACATTCTATGTAACAACACTTCCAAGACAAGCAACATTCCCATATTTCTTAACAGATATATATAATTTTGGAGATATAAACACATCAGTGTATATAACACCAATACCAGAAACTGTTTCTCAAACAGATCTTAATAGAACTATCGTTGAGCTACAATCTGAAAGATTAGTTGCTCAAGATAGAGGAGATATCAACAGAGAATCAGTACTTGCAATAAAGCAAGCTGAAGCAGAAGCACTAAGAGACCAAATAGCATCAGGTTACAACAAGCTATTTGAAGCAACAATGATATCTACATTATTTGCTTATTCAAAAGCAGAGTTAGATAAAATGTCAGAGCTTTTAGCAATGGAAGCTTCAAAGAGTATGATAGGTATGAAGGCAGCTTGGGCAATACAAGAAGAAGCCTTCCAATCTAACTTACCACTTAACAACAACTCAGTTAAGAGAAAACATACTTTTGATAGAGGTTCGATGGCAACTGTATTCCCATTCGTAACTTCAGATGTTGGACACGATACAGGTGTTCCAATAGGAATTAACAAACAAACAGGATTACCAATAATATTTGATAACTTCCATAGAAGCCTTACAAACTATAACATGGTTATCTTCGGAAAATCTGGTTCTGGTAAATCCGTAACAATTAAAACAATAATGGCAAGAAGTGCGGTTCTAATGGGAATCGAAAGTCTAGTAATAGACGCCGAAGGAGAATACGTAGTAGTTGCTGAATCACTTTGTGGATTTAACGTAACAATAAGCCCAACAAGTGATAAGGTAATAAACATATTTGATATAGATGCCGAAGTTGTTAAAGATGAAATAACAGGTCGTGAAAGACAAGTTGTTAATGTAGAAAACAAAGTAGAAGACGTTACTCAAGCGCTTCTTACAATGGCAAGAGGTTCTACAAGAAGTACAGAAGTTAACGAATTAACAAAACAAATAATTGGTGAAATAGTTGCTGAAGAATATCAAGCGGTTGGTATAACATCAAACCCAGATAGCTTATTCGAAGATGAAGGAACTTCATTTGGAGATAGCAGTGACATGTCACTAGGAAGAAAAAGAAAGTTACTACCAACAATAGGTAGTTGGTATGAAAGACTGCTAGTTAAAGCAGCAGAAAACGACAATGTGGATTACCAATATCACTACAGTTATTTGACTAAGGTTATGAAGCAATATTGTAGAAAATATGACGGACAAATGGCATATTTCGATGGTCAATCAACATTCGATTTATTAGATGGTTCATTATTTATAAACATAGATATATCTCAACTTGAAGAAAAGTTTGCAAGACCGCTTGCACAACAAGTACTTCTAACATGGGTTTGGGAGAAATATGTTAAGAAGAATAGTGAAAACAAAGGAAAGGCAAGAAAGAAGAGAGTTCTTGTAGATGAAGCTTGGATGCTTCTAGATTATCCTGAAGCGGTTGTATTCTTAAACACAATGGCAAGACGTGCCAGAAAGAGAAACGTTTCGCTTGCAGTTGTATCACAAAAGTTCCAAGACTTCTATGAAAAGAAGGAAGCACAAGCAATCCTTACTTCTTCCGAAATTAAGCTATTCCTAGCACAAGATAAATCTGAAATAGCTTACTTAAAAGAAGTATTCAAACTTAGTGAAGGTGAAACAGACTTCCTACTAACTTGTGTAAGACGGAGAAGGTCTATTAAAGATTGGACAAGAATCTGCAGTTATTGCAATTAGACCAACACAAAAAGAATTCCAATTCGTTGAGACAAACTTATCTAAGCTTGCCGAAATGAATAAATCATAAAGAAAAGAGAGTGATAAAGGGTGAAAGTAAAAAATAAGAAAAAAATTATAGCATTATCGTTGGTTATATTACTTGCGGTAATTATGCTAACAACAGTTGAGGCTGCGGTAACAACTTCATCAGGAGGGTTAACAACAACAGCCAATACAGGATCAGCAGTAACCAATGTAATATTAGATGTAATTGGTAGAATTGCAGGATTCGCAATTTCTGGTGTATTTTCATTTATAACACCATTAATTGGAGCATTAACAGTAGTTATAATCATAGCATTATATACTATTTTTGCAACAGGTTTTGGAGAACATGTTGCTCCAATGCCAGATAATTTAGTATTTAATAAAATTCCGGCTTTGGATGCAAACTTTGTAAACCCACATAATTTTTCATTAATACATAAAATTGGTGGTACATTTATAGCAGACTTATTTATGTCATTCCAAACAATAGCAATAACATTATTTGTTATTGCTGCAATGGTAACAGGATTAAAGATAGCATTATCTACAATTGCTGCAAAAAGAGCGCAATATAAACAAGTTGCCATGAAATGGGTAACAGGATTTATCATTTTATTATGTTTGAGATGGATCCTTGCAGGTATATTCTTAATAAACGAAACGTTAGTTGCATCGTTTGCTAAAATTGCTAGTTCATCAAATTTTAGTATAAACGTTACACCAACGCTTCCAATACCGATTATAGGTAAATTGTTATCTCAATTAATAAAAGGAGTAACATATATAGTAAGAGGTGGAACATCAGGAATACCGGTTCCAGGTTATTTAGGACTTATTCTTTATAGTTTATTTGAAGGCTTTGCTGGAGACATAGTTGCATCTATTATAGGTTTTGTTATAGTAGGTCAAGCATCAGTAGTATTAGGCTCATACTTTAAAAGATTGTTTATGTGCTTATTACTAGGGGTAATTTCTCCATTAATAGTTGCAACAGATACAATCGTAGCAGTTGCAGGCGGGCAATCTCAAATATTCAAAACATGGTTAAAGAATTTCATATTTACAGTATTTACACAATCTTTCCATGCAGCATACATGGTTGTAGCTTTTAGATTAATGTATCAAGTAACTGGTACACCACAAATTTCATCAATGCTAGCATCTATCATAGTTGTTACATTAACAACAGGACTTGTAAAGATGGAAAAAATGCTAAAAGGAATGTTTGGCGTTGGAGATTCAATGGGTGGAAGCCTTGCAGATGGAAAGAAGAGCATGAAGAAAGCAATGGGTGCTGTTGCTGGTCTTGCTGCTGCTGCTAAATCTCTTGGAGATAACAGACCAAAAGAAGCTGCTGCAAAACAAAGAAGACAAGCATTTGCTGCGGAAAAAGCTCACTTAAAAGAAAGAACTGCGTTCCAATCTGCTAAGGAAGCAAAAGCAAATGGCAACATGGATGAATACAGAAGACAAATGAAGATAGCTGCAGATGCTCGTAAAGAAGCAAAAGCAAACGGAAGTACAGGAAATACACGTATATACAACAACTACGGCGCTGGCGGTGCTGGTGGAGCTGGTGGTTCTGGTTCAGGTGGATCAGGCGGCGGTTCTGGTTCAGGTGGCGGAAGCAAGGATTACTTACAATCAGTTCTAGAAGGACACAAAGAACCAATGACAGATCAACAAAAGATAGATATGTTAACACAAGCAGAAGCACAAGCAAGATCAGAAGAAAAATCTGCAAGATTCGCAAGAATCATGGGACCTGCAAACCTTGCAGCTGGTATCGGTATCGGTATTGGTATGGATGATGATATCGGAGATGCATTATTCAAAGGCGGTATGATAACAAGCGGTCTAGATAAAGTTGCTGAAGGCGTAGGACGTAGAGCTGGAGATAGAGATAGAGAATCTTTATATGCAAAAGAAAAGAGTGCCGGAGATGAACTTGGATACAAAGTATCTGATACTAGAAGAGAAAAATCTACTGTTGAAGCAGCATTAACATTTGACGTTGCTAAGTTAAGCGCAGATCTTAAGAAAGAATTCCGTGGACTTGGAGAAGTTTTCGGTAACCAAGTAAGAAGAGAAATGCGTGAAATCGATAGAGATTTAGATAACGAATAATGATAAGGATGTGAAGAAATGATAGAAAAAACAAGAAAAATATTAACAACCATAATTAGTATAATTGTTATTGTCGGAATACTATGCGGAGTATTTGCATTAATCTTTAATATGTTTAAGGAACCTGATATATTAACAAAAGATGAAATAGCATTACACACGGTATCTGAAAAGAGAGTGCTAAGCTATACAGACTTTTATTACATAAGAGATTGTTTAGATAACTTAGTCGCAGGTGCTAAAAAGGGATTATATAATGAAATATATGAATTATATATGAAAGATTATAAAAAACAAATTTCAAAAGATGAAGTTTACGCTGAACTTAAGGAGTTCAGCGTAGATGGAGCTGAATATTCAATTAAAGCTATATATTACACAAATGATGTTTATATAGTGAAATATGAATTAAACGAGCAAACTAAGACTATGCTTATGACATTTAACACTAAATCAGCTAGCTATGAGTTTGCAATTATAAAGTAGGAGGGTGTGCATATGTTAAGTTATGATAAACAAAGACAATTAGTAATTGTGTGTATACTTGGAATAATTCTAACAGTTATAATTGCAGGAGCAGTATTATTCTTTATATGGAAACCACAAGAAGTTAAAGAAAAAGGATATAAATTAGGCGAAGTAGACTTAGTGGCTTTAGATTCAAACGCTATGTTAAATGAATATTATAATAGATTAAAAGGTTTGTTACAAAATTCAGATTTAGATGCAATATGTGATTTAGTAAGTGATGATTACTATAAATATACAGGAAAAACTAGAGAAGATATTAAAAACTATTTAACAGAAGCAAATGTATTAGGTAAGTCATTATCTTTAAGTAATGGATTAGTATATTCAACTATTGAGTATAATAACGTATATGAATTGAATTTAAAATCTGATGGTGAAATCTATTCAATAAATATAATAGTAAGGGAAGTTGCACCAGAAGATTATACTATAGCTTTTGATAAGTTTATAGATAGTAGAGAAAATGTATATAGAGGCACAGTAAATAGTGTTGAATTAAGTATTGCAAAAATAACAAGATTCACAACTTCGATGACATGTACATTGAGAGTAACAAATGGATATCATGAAATGGTAACATTAAATGCAAATGGAAAAAATTCAGCTGTTCCAATTGTTTCATCTATGTATGAAACAGCTAAAAATCCGGTTATGTGTGATATAGCGAATCAATCACTACAAATACCATCAGGAATGGCAAGAGAATTTGATGTAATATATAATATGGGAAGTGTAACAGATTACATGTATTTTGATGTATTTGTATTGGATGGAGTAAGTTATACAGGAATTGAAGGAACAAGTGGATTAGAATATTATATATATTAATAAATTGAACTGCAAAAAGGGGGGATGATTGTGAGCTCAAATTACGATGAAGAAGAAGAAACTACCCAAGGCCAAGAGGACGATGGTAGAGAAGAACTCAAAAAGGCTAAAAACAAGGCAAAAGAAGCAAAAGAAAAATATGATGAAGCCCATGGTAAAAAGAAACCTGATGGAGCAGAGAAAGGCGCTGAAAAGGGAGCTGAAAAAGGAGCTGAAAAAGGTGCTGAAAAAGGTGGACAACAAGCAGCTCAAAAAGGCGGACAACAAGCAGCTCAAAAAGGTGGACAACAAGCAGTTCAAAAAGGTGGACAAGCAGCCGTGCAAGGTGGTACGCAAGCAGCTAGTACAGGTGCTGCGGCAGGTACAACAGGTGCAGCCGCAGGAACAACAGCTGCGGCAGGTACAACAGGTGCAGCTGCAGCAGGAACAACAGCTGCTGCGGCGGGAACAACGGCAGCAGCGGCAGGAACAACAGCTGCTGCGGCAGGAACAACAGCTGCGGCGACAGCAGGAACAGTAGCAGCTGCAGGTGGAGCGGTAGCAGCGCAAGCTGCTATCCCCGTTGCAGGTTGGATTGCATTAGCAATTGAGGCAGCAATCTTATTAATGATAGGATTGTATAAAATGCAAAAGAAATTTGATAAAAAGATGGAGGAAAGTGGAATAGATTCTAAAGGAATTCGTAGACTACTTAGAATTTCTCCATTATTAATGCCAATTGCGTTAATAGTATTAGTAGTGTTGATACTTACATTGTTAATGCAAGCAGAGTCATCAGATAGAACACAATTTATGATAGATGCGTTAACGTGTTTTGAACAAAATGGAGGTACTGGAACAAATAGTGCGGAAAACAAGTGTATTGACTTCTACGGAAGAAACGATATACCAATTGTAGGTTGGTTGTTTTCTGAAAGATTTGGAACATATGATTATTTAAGGTGGCTATCATTTGGTTTAATACATAACAAACAATCATATTTAATTCAAAAAACTGACTTCCAAATAGCAGCGTTTGTTGCTGAATATTTAGGAACAGAAAAAATTATATTTGGTAAAAATGGTGTGGATTCAGCACTTAAAACTACTATGCAAGCAATGTCGAATAGTATGGTAGATTCAACATTAAATGAAAGTAAATCGTCAATATTGGAAGTATTTGCTGCAATATTAGATCCGTTAGGAATAGTAGACTACTTAGAAGAAGCGTGGTACTTATTTAAATGGTGCAAAATGGAAAAGAAAATATTTAACCAAATTGAATGGGGACAAGTAAGTATACATCCAGTAAGCAATGGGCCGTTTGCAGAGTTTGTTAATTCTGTTAAAGATAGAATAGTTATAGGACTATTAGATTATGATCCAACTTCATATTTGAGTAGTGCATACTACGATCCAGTAAGATGGTGGGAAAAGACGGGTATTGATTTTGATATTAATACAGGCTACTTATTAGTTCCAGGATCTGCACTAGGTAATCTATTTGGTTGTGCAGTAACTGTTCAAGAAGCAGTAGAACTTACAAGAGAATATATACCATCATTTATAGAAGTATATGCGACTTATGCCGCATCGGGTGACTATTCTAGGGCGGATAAAGTTTATGATTACTATGTAGATAATATGAAAAAAGGTAAACCGTTAGAATTAAGGCTTATGACGTATGAAAAGTATACTATAGAGAAAATTCATAAATACAATATGCAAGACGGTATTGCATATTATCAAACAAATCCAAATGGTTCATGGAATTCAACAGATATAGGTAAGGCTGGATTTAATAAGATTAAACAAGCAATAAGAGATAATCAAAAATGGTATGAAAAATTAGCTGAAGATGTAAGAAATGCAATAACATCATTCTTAAATGAAGTTATTGAAGCAGTAGATAAGCTTATAGATGAAGTTAAAGCATTACTAGGATTTGACGTTACAATTAAAAGAGAATATGTTACGGTAGTAGAAAAAGGAGCAACTTTTGATTATCTAGTAGAAAATTATTATACATTAGCAGTTACTGAATATGAAGTTGAAAAGCCAGACGTAGTAACAAAGACACCATCTATTGGAGCTAGTAAGAGATATCCTGCTAGTGGTTATGAAGTAATACAATATACAACTACTCATACTGTTGAAACAAAAGATGCAGAGGGTAATGTTGTAGATTCATATACATATACTCAAGTAGATGATGAATGGAAAATGGCTATAAAAGCAGAAGGTGTTGTAAAATATGATGTAACACATGAAATAACACAACATACATTAAGAACAAGTTCAAGTTCTAAGATGGATTTATTTGGAACAACTCCAGCAACAGAAGGATCAAATAATAGATTCGCGTGGGTATTAAATCAAATAGATAAGAGAGAAGAGGCAATAGCACAGGCAAATCCAAATGCTGCAAACACAGATTATTTTTCTTCTGAGGATAATGCTTTAGCAATGGATGTCGTTGCTGGCTATTATTCAAATTCATATGGATTATCTGCCGGAGCATCAGCAGCTAATTTTGGCGAACCTGGTGTAATAAATGAAACAGTAGTGTCATTTGCAGAACAATATAAAGATAAGAAATTATCTTATATGATATCTATTGATGATACGGGTATATTCAGAAATGCCGATTGGTGTGCATATTTTGTTTCATATGTTATGAGAAAAACAGATGCTAAAGTACCGTATTTTTCAGGATGTTCTAGTTTCTGGGAAGACTATCAAAGAAAACCAGGTTTTTATGATATATTAGCAGCAAACCATAATGCATATATAACAAAATCGCCTTCACATATAGTAGCAAATTGGAATAATATAAAACCAGGAGACATCTTATTATTTAGATGGCCAGATGCAAAGGGTCATGTAAAAAGAAATCATACAGGAATATGTAAATCTGTACAAAAAGATGCGCATGGTGATGTTATATCAATAACAACTATTGAAGGAAATGTTGGTGGTTCTGGTTATTCTACAAGTAGCGTTAAAATAAGAACTTATTCAGGAATGAGTAATACATCAGCTACGAGCCTTAAATGTATAGCATCATTTGTAGATATTAAAAAGGTACAAGAAAGTGGCGGATGGTAAGAAGGAGTTAGATATATGAATAAAAATTTAGGATTACTTTTAGTAGTTGTTGGAGTAGTTATGATTGCAGTTACAGTTTTATTTACTGGAAATAATCAAAATACAGAACAAAAATTAGTTGAAGCAAAATTAAATGAAGAACAAATGCAATTCTTAATAAAGGAGATGCAAAAATATTTAACTGCTTCAGATAATATCAATCAGGATTCTACATTTGAACTAGATGAAATGATAAGATTTGCCTTCTCATATACTTTATATTTAGATACAAATAATGAATATTCTTCATATAATGAATTAACAGAAATGGGAACAATTGAGGTAAACAAACTTAAAGAAAATATTAATTTAATATTTGGAGTAGCTAATGCAAATGTCAAAGATGCTGGTTACGAAATAATAGATGGTAAAATTGATATTGAGTTAAATCCTCAAGGTGGAGATGCTACTATATATAAATTTAAACAAAGAAATTTAAATAATGCAACTGGTGTTTGTATAACAGATATAGATTGCTTAGAGGCGTCTTCTCCTAATGAATCATCATCATTATTGAATAAGAGTGAATATAATTCAGATGATGTAGTATATACATTACAAATAAAATACAAAGTAGTAGACGAGAGAAAAATACTATTAGGTTATTCAACATATTCAAATTATGAATATTAATTAAGATAAAAAAGTCCATATTATATGGACTTTTTTATTTTTATTTGATAAAATCATATCGTAAATAAGTATAATTATATAAAGGAGAAGAAGATGGCAAAAAAACAATATACTCTTAGTGAATTACAAGAGGCTATGAAAACAAAACAAGCTTTTGAAGCTTATGTTGAAGATGTAGATGGTGAATACAATTTACATTGTATATTTGCAAATGATGTTAAAGGAATAGTTCCACGTGAGGAAGTTTCAACTGTAGTAGAAGATGATGGTAAGGTTGATGCTAACTTATGCATAAAGAAAAAAGGAAAAATAATGCAAGTTTGCATAAAAGAAATAATTGCAGAAGACGAACAAATAAAAAGAGTAATTTTATCTAGAAGGGAACTAGAATTAAAAGTTAGAAAATGGATGTATATGAATCTTAAACCTGGAATGAAACTTAAAGGTGTTGTAAGAGGACTTACAGATTATGCAGCATTTATAGATGTTGGTGGTGGAGTAACAGCATTACTTAAGGTAGAAGATATCTCCCACGTAAGGATTCAAAAAGCATCAGATAAATTAAAATTAGGACAAAGAATTCAAGCAGTTGTAAAAAAATATGATAGAGATACAGGAAGAATAGAAATGTCTCTAAAAGATGCTTTGGGTGGATTCGCTGAAAGAGTTAAGGCACTAAAAGAAGGCGAAGTAGAAGATGGTATTGTTAGAAGCAGAACAAAAACAGGTCTTCTTGTAGAACTAAAGAATAATCTTGTAGCAATGGCAGATCATGTAAGTGGAATAGAATATGGTCAAAAAGTATTGGTATATATAAAGAAAATAAATATAGAAAAAGAAAAAATAAAAGTAGAAATAATTGGGTAGGTAATAATATGGATAAAATAAAAACAATGTTTATGTCTTTACTGTGGTATACAGGCGCGCTGTTAGAAGTAGCGACAATACCTCTAAGTTTAGCAGTTTTGCATGAAATATCTATAACATATGAATGGTTTATTGCGTTAAAAAAATATCAGTACGTAGATGGTTTATATTATATAACAGCAGCTTTAACAATGTTTATTTTTTCAATTCTTGTTATGATAAATAGACATAGAAAAAATTTAAATGAAATGTTATTAGCGCTTATATGTTTTATAGGGCAAGTAGTAGCATTATCTGTAGTACTAATAGCAAAAATATATTAGATATTAACTACTAGAATTAACTTCTAGTGTGTGATATAATAAATATGTTAAGACTAAGTATGTCTTAATAATATTGGGCCTAAGGCCAAACAGTATTAAAATTTTAATATGGAGGAATAAAAAATGATTAATGATACAGAAGTAAAAACTAAGGTATCTCCTTTCGCAGTAAGGGAAAATGAAATTAAGGTTTTTGATGGTAAAGAAGGATTTGCATCAATAAATCAAGTAGTGTTTAAAATGGACCAAGGATATATTAACGAGAGTCACATAAAAGCGCTAGAAGTAGTAAACGAATATGGATTTGTAACATCAAGACAAGTTACACAAGTATTAGAATCAAGAGGAAAACTTGACGATTTAGAAAAAGAAAAAAGACAAGATAAAGTTGCTAAATGGTTAGAAGATTTAACAAAATCTAAAGTGCTTTCTAGATATGCATTCGAAACAGCTTCAGGAAGAAGCTCATATAGAGTATATGCTCTAGAAAAAATAGCTACATATATTCTTAAACAAAGAAATATTGTAACAAACTGGCAACCAACAGATAATACAAAACCAGCATACGCGTTAAAAAGAAAATTAGCTGGCAACCAAGTTGTTATAGCATATATGACAAAAGTTGGTGCATTCAAAGAAGCTGATCCAAATTTATTATTATTCTCTAAGAGATATAATGTTAAATTTAAACCAACAGGTGGAACAGTTAGACTTGAGGCTGATGGTAATGAGGTTAATTATGTATTTGAAGTTGTAAGAAGAAATGAAGATTGGCAAAATATGCTTGCTGAAAAATTACAACTATACGCAGATTTCTATGAAAACTTTGCTAAAAATGACGCAGGTTTCTACGAAGCACCACAAATAGTATTTGTTGGTGAAGATGTAAACCACAACGCAGAAATATTTAGAATAGCAAAGAAAATAGGATTTAATATAAAAGATGAAGATATGTACTTTACAACAGATCTTCAACAATTAGAAGAAACATTAGAAAAATCTATAAGTGTTTTTGAATTTGATGCTGAAAACAATAAATATAAACTAACAGTTAAAAACTTAGATATATTAAAACCAGGTGATGCATCAGAAATGGTTGCAACAAAACTTAAATCAAAAACATATAGTCCAAATGTTATAGTTGAATAATAGAATAAGAAAAGAAGAACACTTAAATTTGTTCTTCTTTTTTATTTATATAAATTTTTATATAAATTACATATACATTAAAATTATCTATTTAGTAATTTCTCAAGTATTTGCACAGCATTTGTAGCAGCACCTTTTCTAATGTTATCTGCAACAACCCAAATGTTTAGACCGTATGGGACAGAGTAGTCTCTGCGTATTCTTCCAATAAATACTTCATCTTTATCATTTGCAAATCCATTTAGTGGATATATGTTAAACCTAGTATCATCTAGAACAACTAAGTTTTCCATAGCTGAGAATTGTTGTAGTAATGTAGCCATTTCAAAATCTGTTTTTAGTTCAATGTTTATGGATTCTGAGTGGCAGTTCATAACAGGGACTCTAACACATGTTGCAGTTATATTTAGGTCATTGTTGTTTAATATTTTCCTTGTTTCATTTATCATTTTTACTTCTTCTTTAGTGTAACCATTTTCAAGGAATGTGTCTATGTGTGGTATACAGTTGCCATATATTTTATGCGGAAATTTTTCTTCTTTAAATCCATAAGAAGTATGCATTAAATCATCTATGCCTTTTTTACCAGCGCCAGATACCGCTTGGTAAGTAGAGTAGACAATTCTTTTTATGCCGTAGTTTTTTTCTAGGACAGCAAGTGGTAACATTGCTTGGATAGTAGAACAGTTTGGATTTGCAATAAGTTTGTAGCCTTTTATAGTATCGAAGTTTACTTCAGGCACAACTAACGGAACATCTTCATCCATTCTAAAAGCACTACTGTTATCTATAACTATTGTACCGTATTTTGTGAATTCTTTTGCATATTCTTTGGAAATATCTGAACCAGCTGAGAATAGAGCGTAAGTGAAGCTCTGTGACGGAATTTCAGGCGTTAATTCTTCTACGACGTATTCTTTATCCATAAAGTGTATTTTCTTGCCTTTTGAGTTTTTAGAAGCAAATAGATAGTATTTGTCTATTTTAAGATTTTTTTCTTCAAGTATCTTTAGAAATGTACTACCAACAAGACCGGTAGCACCAACAATTGCACATGTTATCATAAAATCACCCTACAACATTTTATGCTGCAGGGTGTAATTTATTAATGTTTTAATAATCCGTGTATTTTTTCTAATACAGTATCTTTAATATCTATTGTTACGTTATTTAGATAGTAAAGAGAAGATTCTTTAGGCAAACTAAATGTATATTTAGAAGCATAAAGTACTTGTGTATATAACTTAAATTTAGCATTTATTTCGTTAGTGGAATATTTAGAATCTCCAATAACAGGACAGTCTAAAAACTTCATATGTGCGCGTATTTGGTGTGTTCTTCCTGTGTATAACTTAACGGATAAAATACTTGCATTAAGTTTTTTATTGTATTCCACTAAGGAATATTCTGTAATACATGACTTGCTTCCTGGAACGTTTTTAGTAAGTACTTTAGAATAACCGTTATCCTCTGTAATGTAGTGTGAAAGCTTAGCAGAATCTTTAGCTGGTTTGCCATATACAAGAGTAAGATACTCTTTGTGTATATTGTTGTTTTTGAAAGCTTCTAGAAGTTGTTCATGAGCTTCTTTAGTTTTAGCAAATACAACTAAGCCTTCTGTATTTGTATCTAATCTATGACATATAACTGCTTTAGGCTTTTCTTTCTTTACAATTTCATCAAAGTATACTTTAGATACTTCACGTTTATCTTTGCCCAGAGTAGAGACAACCCCTTTAGGTTTATATGCAACTAATATATTTTCATCTTCATAAGCATAGAAGATATTTGTATCCATACCAAATAATATGTTATCTGTAAGATAAACTTGAACTTCTTCACCGGGAGTTACAAGGTAGTCTTTAGTTACACGAACTCCGTTTACTTTAACATCTTTTACTCTAAATACTTTATTTAAAGAAGAATTGCTTAAACGTGGGAATTCTTTCTTTAATACATATGTTATATCTTTATTATTATATTTTTCTTTTATCTTAAAACTTCTCATAGATAAGATTATACAATAAAAGACAAAAATTTGCAATAAATCCAGTGTATTCTAAGGTTGCAAAGGTGTCTAAAATATTGTATAATTTAGGCATTGAAGGGTACAGGAGATTTAATGGAAAACACAAGAACGAACAGACTTATGATAAAAATTACAGGTGTATTAGATATACTAATATGCTTGCTTCTTTGTATCTCTTCGCTATATAAAGGTGGATTTTACAAGATAGATTCGTTATTTATTAATCTTGTATTGTGTGCTTTAGGTTTAGTATGTTTGGGTGTAAAACTTGTATTAAATATACGAGACAACAAGGTTATTACAAAGAGTAAACTTGGTACATTAATAGATATAACAATGTTAGCAATGCCGCTAGCATACTTTATGCCTATATTATTTAATACCCAAGCCAGTGCTGAGTCTGCTATATTTGAACTTACTAGATATGTTAATTTAACAATAGTATATTTTATAGCAAGATCAAGCAAGAATCCTAAAATATATGTAAACGCGTTTGTATTAATGGCAACAGTGGTTGCAATACTTGGAATAGATGAAATAACATTTAGAGGTTTTGAAGATTTTCTAAATAGATATTCTATGGGATATTTAGAGCAACCTAATAATAGAATTTCTTCAACATTACAATATGCTAATATAACAGCACTGATATTTTTAATAGGAAGTGGAGTGCTACAAAATAAATTAATAAGAAATATTAACTGCATGAAAACAAATGAGGCAGTAGGGCTTAGAGTTCTAAATGTGTTCGAGATGTTTGGTAGTATATTTTTAGCAACAACTGTAATACTTACTGGTTCTAGAATGAATATATTAATGCTAGTATTATTAGGAATAATATATATATGGTATTTAAGTAAAAAGAAAGAATACAGGAATATTCCAACTATACTTTTAATAGTTGTATCAGCATTTATATTAGTAGCTAAAATAGATGGATATGTATTATCTCAAGAATATGTAAAAGTAGCCTTGTTATATGCGTTAACATTTGTTTTAAGTGTAATTTACATAGCAATGCTCGATGCATTAAATGGTAGAGTAAATATTAATTTAGATAAGATAAAATTAAGAAAAAAATTAAGTATACCTGGAGTAATAATATTAGTAGTATTAGCTTTAGTTATACTTGGTGTTATAACAGTTCCTTGCGACTTAATATTAAATAGTAAAAAAGATAAAGCAATAGAAATTAATAGAAATATATACGGAGATTTTGAAGGGGAATATAAAATCTCGTTTGATATAGGCTTTGA
Source organism: Clostridia bacterium (assembly GCA_045659265.1). Lineage (GTDB taxonomy): Bacteria > Bacillota > Clostridia > TANB77 > CAG-465 > UMGS1649. The sequence goes on from JAZOWO010000059.1 coordinate 47,067, forward strand.
GGGTGATGGCGCTTACCATATAATGCTTTATGAAATAGATGAAGAATTCAATAAAACACAAATCAAATATTTGGATTATACTAAAGTAAAGAATGGTAAATATACAGACACAATCGAAGTATCAGATAATATACAAAGATTGCAAATTATGCTAAAAGCAACAAATGCGAAGGTTAAAATTAATGATTTTAGAATAGGTGATGAAAAGATTGTATTATCTTATTTATTCCTACCAGATAATTTGGTATTTAGAATTAAAGATACATTAACTAAAGATTCTAATAATTTACTTAGATTAGAATATTATAAAGATTCGTTTAAGTTGTTTGCTAAGTCACCAATATTTGGTCATGGTGGAGAAGGATTTAAGGCAAGGTATCAAGAGGTTCAGACTAAATACTATATTTCTTCAGAATGTCATAGTGTACCAATTCAAATGCTTGTAGAAGTGGGAATTGTAGGATTCGCAATATATTTAACGATGATGGTTGCAACATATTTAATAATATTTAAGTTGTTAAAAGGTAAATGTGAAAATGCAGTTGCATATTTATTAATGTTTACAATATATAACATAACTGCTTTATTTGATTTGGTTTTTTCATATGGCATTATGATTAATATCTATGGAATAATTATTGGTATTATAGTAAATGAATATAAAACAAAGTATATAACTAAAGAGGATGAATACGAGTTAGACAATAAATCTGATTTAGGACTTGTAAAAATAGGAGTGCTTTCAATTAGTTTTATGGCTCTTATTATAGTAACACTTCATTCATTTAACATGTATAAAGCTAGTATGATAATACTTCCACAAGAAGCTGATGAAGAAGTAAGCCTATCTTATGAAAGAGTTGGATTATTAGAAAATAAAGTTAAGCTAGATAAGCACAATGCGGCATATATTTCAGATTTAATAAATGAGTATAAAAATCATATATATTTGCTTAATAATGTATATATAACAACCGGTATAGAAGAAGATAGAGAAACCTTGAAAAATGAAATGTATAATTATTTAGCAAAAGAAAAAGAAGTAATAGACAGCCTAATAGAATATGAATATTATAATAAATATGCTTTAGAAATGGCTGCAAGATGCTATTTTGAGAATTATCTAGATTTTTCTAATATATATTATTATAACTTTAAGGATAAAGAGATAGCATATGTGTTCTATGTTGGTTATGCAATAAAGCTAACAAAGCGAATAGTAGAAATAGGACCGGTAAACAAAGTGGCTATAGAATCTGCAAGAGCGTTATATGAAAAATATATACCAATTATAGAAAAACATAGTTTGCAAATTTCAAGCGACATGTTAGCATCAGCGGTTCAAGATATGAAAAATGAATTAGAACAATTAAAAAACAAGATGGATTAAATCCATCTTGTTTTTTAGTGTTTAATTATGCATATGGGTTTGCTTCTCTTAACTGTTCTTTTAGAGAATAGAACACGTTTACGTAAGATACGCCAGGTTCGGTGGTTTTGTAGGTTTCGTCGAGTCTACTAAGCATAGGTTCAATTCTACGTTCGAGATTGGTAAGTTTGTTTAAGAAATCTAGTTGGGTCATACTTTCGGTTTCAATTCTAAACTTATCATCGTAGTATTTAAACTCAAACGGAGTAGTGTAACCTATATGATGTGCTTCTGCATATTCTTTTCTTAACTTAAATACTTTGAAGTCATATGAGAAAATCTCAACTTTTTCTTGAAAATCTTTTTTAATAGATTTGCCGCCAAACAACGGCTTAATACCATACTTGTAGAAAGCGAAGGCTATAAAACCAATTACAAAAAAGACAAAAAATTCGATCATTTTTAATTCTCCTTAAATATTAATTATTAGGTGGTTTCAAAACTTATGGTAACATTATATCACACAAAAGCCTAAAAGTCACGATTTTTGTTCTAAAAGTTATATTAAAACAGTAACTTTTCATTTGACAAATTAAATTACTTATATTACAATATCTACGAAGGAGAATTAAAATGAAATTTTTAATAATAGGAGATATAGTTGGAGCAAGTGGAGTAAATGCACTTAAAAGACATGTTCCAGATATAGTAAAGAACGAAGGAATAGATTTTATAATAATAAATGGAGAAAACTCTACAGGTGGTAGGGGAATAAAAGATAAAGAATTAAATGAGTTATACGCTGTTGGTGCAGATGTTGTAACAATGGGAAATCATATATATTATAGAAAAGAAGCCAGAGAATTATATAAATACGAAAAAAGACTTTTAATACCAGGTAATGTAACAAACCTTGAAGGAAAAGGATCTGTTGTAATAGAAAAGAATGGTGTTAAAGTTGGTGTAATGAACCTTCTTGGTAAAGTACACTTAGGAGAAATAAATAATGAGTTTGTAGCATGTCCATTTAAGACTGCAAGAGAGCTTGTAGATGGTCTAAAGAAAGAAAATGTAGACTATATATTCTTAGATTTCCATGCAGAAGCAACAGCAGAAAAAATAGCTATGGGTAATTACTTAAAGAATGAAGCAACATGCGTTTTTGGAACACATACTCACGTACAAACTGCAGATGAAAGAATTTTTGATACAGGTATGGCATATATAACTGATGTTGGTATGACAGGACCAGACGATAGTGTTTTAGGTCTTAGAACAGACATTGCAGTAGCAAGATTTGTAACTGGAGAAAAGATAAAATATGAATGTAGCACTAACAAAGCAACACTACATAGTATTATTGTAGAGACAGACGATACAACTAAAAAAGCAATTAGTATTAAGAGATATAATGTATAAAAATATTTCTACATTTTCCGACAATACCTATTGAATAAAAAAATCTTATTAGATATAATAAGGGTGTAGTAAATACGAGGTACAAAGGAGGAATATATGGAAATATTAAAAGTATCAGCAAAGTCTAGTCCTAATGGAGTAGCAGGTGCAATTGCAGGATTGGTAAAAGAAAACGGTAAAGTTGAAGTACAAGCTATAGGAGCGGGAGCAGTAAATCAAACAGTTAAAGCAGTAACAATCGCTAGAGGATTTATGGTTCAATCAGGAATGGACATAGTATGTTCACCATCATTTACAGAAGTAACAATAGATGGAGCAGAAAAAACTGGAATTAGATTCACAGTAGAACCAAAAACTTTAGTATAACAATATATTGAAATTAAGACGAGAAAGAGGATAATTCTTTCTCGTTTTTCTTGACATTAAAAAATAAAATGAGTATAATAGTAATTGTCTTAAGGCCCATTGGTCAAGCGGTTAAGACGCGGCCCTCTCAAGGCCGAATCATGGGTTCGATTCCCGTATGGGTCACCAAATTTAGCAGGTACATGTTGTACCTGCTTTTTATATAACCTTGCAATAGTTAACATAATGTGGTATAATATATGTATGTTGAAACTAATTTTTGCTCCAGTTTCTACATAGTCCAAGCATCAAGAAAAAATAATTTTATTGGAGGTACAAAAACATGTTGGACATTAGCACTGCAAAACTCGTAAAGAATGCAATCAATGAGCATTTTAAGGAGGAAAGAATTTCTCTTGAAGATGTCTCTAAGATGACACCGGCAACTGTACTTGGTA